>NZ_DATCTO010000011.1 GCF_036567905.1 Candidatus Binatus sp. | reverse complement strand
TCGCGCTCCTTTTTTAGGAGCGCGACCGCGCGAATCCTTTAGTATCCCGTGCCGCTCACTGCGACGTTCTGAGTGCCGGTCCCCCCGTTGTCAAAGACGCTCAGGGTTCCGCTTTGGATGCCGGTTCTCGACGGCGTGAAGGTCACGTCGATCGTGCAGGTGCCGGCAACGCTGCCGGTGCACGTCGTGCTTGCCACGCTGAACTCACCACTGCCGCCGCTGATGGTAAAAGGCGGGTTGAAAGTCATCGGCTCTGGGTTCGGGTTGGTTACGTTCACGGACACAGTGCTGGGCGTACCGACCGTCACCTTGCCGAATTTCAGCGGATTCGGCGAAAACGTCGGCGCCACGAGCGTGCCGTTGCCTACTAGCGTGATCATCGAAGGGCTGTTTCCGGCGTCACTGTTGACCGTCAGGGTTTCCGAACACGGGCCGGGCGAAGTCGGAGCAAATCTCACTCCAATCGTGCACGTAGCCCGTGGTGGAATCGGTCCAATTGATCCCTTGGGCCCCAGGATCGCTCCGCTGCAGCCATCGCTGCTGACCTGTATGCCGCAGCTATCGACCAACGCGATGCTGGTCACGGTGAGCTCAACCGGAGTGGGATTGGGATTGCTCATCGTCACAGTCTTGGCCGCGCTGGTATTGCCCACCACGGTGTTGGGAAAATTGACGGTAAGCGATTGGTTGATCAATCCGCTTATGCCAGTGCCTTTGAGCGACACGTATTTCGTGCCTCCGGGAGAATTCGAGGGAAAGCTCATCGTTCCGGTGAAGGTCGTTGCCGCGTTAGCGGTGAAATTGACGCTGACAGTGCAGCTGCCGCCGGATGGGGCAAGCGTCACGCCGGAGCAATGATCGGCCACTATCGCGAATTGCGAGGGGCTGACCGTAACGGTGCCCATGTGGATCGGGTTCGCGGACTCATTTGCTGCCGTTTCGATCCTGGCTGGCGACGTGGTCGTGCCGGTGCCGGTATCCTGACCAACCACCGAGTATGCGAAGATTACCGAGTACGGCGTGACCTTCAGCGGTGTATACACGGCCTGAGTAACGGCATTCGACGTGCTGCCGATGTAAAGGCACGCGCTGGGAACATAGACGGCCGTGATCGAGTGGTTACCCATCGCCAGCGACGAGGTCGTGTAGGCCGCCTGGTCGGAGCTTGGGCTGCCCAGAGGCACCCCCGTCGCTATCGGCGTGACCCCGTCATCGAACGTAACCGTGCCGCAGGTGACCGGGTTTCCGCTGCTCGTCACGGTCGCGGTGAAGGTCACCGACTGACCATACGGTGACGGATTCAGACTTGAAGTCAGCGTCGTGGTGGTCGCGCACGTATTCACGACCAGCGTGCCGGTGGTGGTCTTGGTCGTGTCCGCCACGGCCTGCACGGTAAAGGGATACGTTCCCGCAGGGGTGTTGTTGGCGCCGCCGCAGGTGGTGGTGAGCGTCAGTGCTGACGTGCTGCCGTTGTGTACGCTCGAAATAGGATTCGGGACGAACGTTGCGGTGACGCCTGTGGGCAGCGCGGTCGTCACGCTCAAAGCTGCGCTAAGCGCACCCCCACCGCCGTTGGTCGTCAACGTAGTCGTGTAAGCCGCAGGATTGCCTGCGGTGACCGTGACCGGTGATGGTGTGACGGCGATGCTTGTTAGAGTCTGGGCGCACGCATTGACCGTTAGGGTTTGTGAGGAGCTCGTGGTGTAGTGATTGTCGTTCCCCTCTCCGGCTACGTAAAAGTGATAGGTTCCCGCAGGGGTGTTGTTGGCGCCGCCGCACGTCGTGGTGATCGTCAGCGTCGACTTGTGGCCGGAGCCGCAAGCCGTAACATCGCCTCCCGGATCAATGGGATTCGGAGAGAAGGACCAACCTGCGCCGGCGGGCTTCAGGTACGGCGCGGTTCCGGCGTTCCACGCAGTCGGGGCCGTGTTGGAGTTCACAAGTCCGCCGGTAGCGGCAGTGGTGTAAGTGGCGCTAGTGACCTCGTTTGCGGTTTGCGTGCAATAGGCCGTATAGCTTGCGGGGTTTCCGGCCGTAACCGTGCCGGTTACCACCGCTACCGTGACGGAAGCGATATGGTCGGTGAAGCGATCCTGCGCGGTCAGTCCCGAGGTCGCCCCGGTCGCCGTCATCACGAATGTCACGCCGCCGTCGGTGTCTTCGATATAGTAATTGTAGTCGGTGAATGAGCCGGTAGAATCCGCACTGTCGGTCAGTTCGGTGTTGTCGCCATCGGACTCCTGAATCTGGGTGATGACCGTCTCGCCGGGTGCGAATCCGGCGCCGTAAATGATGACCGGCGAGCCCGGCGGATAGTCGGGCTGGTCGGTGCGGATGGTCTGATAGGAAAACGTCTCGGCCAGCGCGAGCGGAGCGCCGGTGTCGTCGAGTCCGCCGCTCAGCAGCACCTGCCCGACCGCAGGCACGGCAAAGAAATTGGCCGCGAACTCATCGCGCGCGGTGCTCATCTCGCCGTTGTCGACAAAGTCGCTGACAATCGGATCGTAAAGTTCGGTCGCGGCGACCGGCGCGCCCGCGCTGGTGCCGCCCGCGATCAACACCTTGCCGTTGTAAGGCAGAGTCACGCCGAGGTGGCCGCTGCGCGCGGTCTTCATCTGCGCGGTGAGCGTGGTGAAAGTACCGGTCGTGGGATCGAACTCCTCGGCCGTATCCAGGTCGTTGCCGGCGGCATCCCGGCCGCCTTCAATCAGCACGTCGCCATTCATATCGTACAGCATCGATGCGCTCGCCAGCGTGCGCGCCGCGTTGAGGCTTCCGGTCTCGGTGACGGCGCCGGTGGCGGGATTGTAAATCTCGCCGCTGGCAAGCGGACCGGAAGAATTCGAGCCGGCGGCGATCAGCACGGTGCCGTCGGCGAGGATCGTGGCAGTATGATCCTGCCGCGCGCTGTGCAAACTGGCCGTCGCCACCGAAAATGTTTGCGAGACCGGATTGTAGATCTCAAGGCTGGCGAGCTGTCCCGACGTGCCGGCCCCGCCGGCGATCAGCACGGTGCCGTCCTGGAGCAGCGTGGCGGTGTGATGGCTGCGCGCGGTATTCATCGCAGGCAGCGTGACGAATGCGCCCAGCGACGGATTGTACAGTTCCGCCGTGGCAACCGGCGCGCCTGAACCGTTAAGTCCACCCGCAAGCAGGACGGTGTTGTCGCCCAGCACCGTCGCAGTCAGACCGGAGACGGCGAGATTAAGGCCGGTCGGCAGCGTTGTGAAAGTATTGCCCGACAGGCTGTAAATTTCAGCGCTCGTTAGCGCGCCGGAGCTGCCGGTGCCGCCGACGATCAGCGCCTCGCCGTTCGGAAGCATCCCGGCGGCGTGATTGGCGCGCGCGGTGTTGAGACTGGCGGAAATCGTCCATACGCCCGGTGCCTCCGCCGCTATTGGAAGCGCCAGCACGAGGATGACGAGCAGAGATTTCAGGACGATAGCGCCAATGCGACCCGCGGTTCCGCGGGGAGTTTGACTGATCAATTGCATATTTTCCCCTTCCCGTTTTCGCTCGATCCCAAAACGGCGGACTCGCGCAAAGCCCGAAACAGCCTTGCGTAGTCCCTTCGCCGCCGTGCCTGAAGAACCACCAAGCTTGGGCAATTAGCGCGGGATTATCACAAAATATCCGCTATAAGTAAATAGGGCACAAGGTGGGCTAAAAGGATGCCTGAAAGTCATCAAAAATCGACAGTTTGTAGTGTATCGTTTGAATACAGTCAGACGGGAAGGCCGACTTTGAGGCGGTCTTCTTGAAGCAGGGATCGGGGGGGGCGCTGATCACCCGCGTCGATCAGCAATCTCGCATGGTCCGCGTTGAGGAACCGCTAGCTGTTTCCGGTGCCGCTCAAATCAACCACCTGCGGATTATTGATGGCGTTGTCGTTGAGCGGCAAGTGGCCGGTTCGCTTCCCCGTGGCGGTCGGCTTGAAAGTGACGCGGATACGGCATGAATTGCGCGCTGCCAGGCTGGCGCCGCAGGTATTGGTTTGCGCAAAGTCGCCGGTAACCGACATTCCAGCAATTTTCACCGCTACGCCGCTGGCGTTGGTCACCTTCAAAGTCTTGGCTGAACTCATGGTGCCGAGTCTATGAGCTCCGAATTTCAATTTCTTAGGCGAGATCGACAATGCGCCGGGTGTGGGCGTGGCGGTGGGCGTCGCGGAGGCCGTCGCCGTTGCGGTCCGAGTCGCAGTTGGCGTTGCTGTCGCAGTCGCCGTCTTGGTCGCAGTCGCTGTGATAGTCGCGGTCATGGTTGCTGTTCGAGTCGCACTCGACGTTGCGGTACGAGTCGGAGTTGCCGTAACAACTGAAGTCGCCGTGGCAGTTGAGGTTGGCGCTGGCGTTGGGGACCCAGTGGGAGTCGCGGTGGCGGCGGTCGTCGGCGTCGCGCTTGGAATGGGCGTCGGCGCCGGAGCGGAATTGCTGATGAGAAGGACATGCGCCTGGTAAGGCTCGAATGCCTCGGAGAAGGTCGTGCTGGAGTCCGGCGCAGTGCTGACTCCGGTGTCGTCGTCGATAATGCTGGCCGCCGGCTGCGCAAGCGTGAACTCGGCGGTGACCCCCGACGCGGTGTAGTTGTACGAGAACAGGTAGCGGGTTCCGTCGGCGCCGATCTTGGTCTTGGTGAACACGGTGCCCGCCGCGGAGTTCGCGGTGATCACCGCGGCGTCGGGGCTGAGCAGCACCGGCTCCAACGATTTGATCTCGGTGGTCACATTGATCAGCTCCTGGTAAAGCGCCGCGTGCTCGACCGGGTCTTTCACGTACGAGAGACCGCGCAGGCCATATTCCCAATAAAAGAGGCCGGTCGCACCCTCGACGATCGCCATCCAGCTCATATCGTGCAGTTGCTGCTGGGTCGGCCAAGCGGATTCCAGGTCCAATTGAAAAAACTGGATGACGGTCCACACCGGGCGCGAGCCGTGCCCGGTCTGATACGCGGCGCGAGTGCGATCGGCAACTTCGGCGAGATCGTTTCCGGTGGCCTGGGCGAGGGGATAGGCATCGACGCCCAGAATATCGACGGTGTCCTTCCACAACGGGAGGTCGAGCGGGCGGTTGAGCACCGCCAGGTTGAAGCCCGACGGATCGTGCGCCTTGATCAGCCCATACTGGTTGAACGTTTCCGGCTGCCGGCTGATCGCGGGCTCGTCGCCAACGTAGTATCCGACCACCCCGGAGTCGGACGACAATGCCGCCGCGTAATCGGAAATCAGCGTGTCCTGATCCTCGGTTCCAAATTCTTTGGCGGGGCCGGCAGGCCAGGCTGCAAGCCCCGTATAGAAGGCGGCCACATCGGGCAGAAACGAAATCCCAAACTGCTTCATCGCAGTAGTGTATGCGATAATCGCCCTCGTCGGGGCATTGGTAATGTAGTAGTTGATAATCATGTTGATCGGCGCCAGCGCGATCGCGGCAAGCCGCGTCGCGTAGTAAGCCGAGAGGTCCGAATAACCGGTCGTGTCGTAGATTCCAAGCACGAAGTGAGGATTGCCATCGATGAAATGCGCGAGATTAGCCGGGTCGATCCACGCCTTCATGCCCGCGCGCACCGATGCGTCAAGCTTCACGATCGCGTAGGGGCTCTGCGTCATCAACACGCTGCCGCTGGAATCCTCGAGTATTCCCGCAACCTGGTAGGTGCCAAGCGGCAAGGATGTCATGTCGAGAGTGCCCGTGAACTCAGTCGACTCGGGAGTGACGGTCTGGCTGGCGACAATCTTGCCGCTGGCGTCCGTCGCGTCGATTACGACTTGCAGGCTCGACAGCGCGGTTCCGGTAGTCGGAGTGACGGTCAGGTCCATGCTTGCGACCTGGCTTTGATCGGAAAACATCATTCCGCGGTAGTTCGGGTACAGCAGAAACATCTGTAGCCCCGGCGGTATCTCCTGCTGCAGCGACATGTTTGCAAACCACGCGCTTCCGGTCGGCACTGGGCCGTAGGTCTGAAGGCGAACAGCCGAGTTCACCCCTGAGGGGACGGTCAGATGCTGCAGAGTCGTGGTGGTCCAGTCGGTGGTACCGCTCATAATAGGCGAACGGCCATAGCCGAATAGATCGAAATCCGCGCCATCGTAAGACTTCAAGCCCGTAAAGTTTTCAGTCATAAACTGGCCGCTCAGCGTGTACTCCTGCCCACTGATGACCGCGAGCGAATTCTTCGCGACCGGAGCAAGGCTGGTGCAAGTTGCGAGTTGGCTCAACTCCAGGCTGGCGGCGCCGTTGGGCGCCAGAGTGGTGGGATCCACACTGAAGCAGGCGCTCGAAAATATCCAACCGGTTGTACCTTGCGAGAAATCGCCGTTCACCAGCAGATTAGACCCCAACGACCAACCGACTTCCGGAGCGGTCAAGCCGCCGTCGACAACTGTCTGAGCAAAGGCGGGAGATCCGCGTATCAGGGAAAGAGTATACAATAGTAATACCAAAACAGAGCATTTAGCTAATGACCTAGTAGCTAATGATGTAATAGATAATGATGTATAGTATCGGTATCGATGCGACATGATCGTTGCCCCCGCTCGAGTCGATGTGCACTTCACAATCGCTCAAAGAGCAACTTCCCTGCCGCTGGAGGTGTGTCATCGATCAGTACTCACTGATGTTCCAAGGTGGAACACTCTGTCGCGTAACAACGCACGATCTTCGCGTTGATGACGCATTTCATTTGGCGAACGAGCTAGCCGAGATTCTCCGCTGTTCGAGCACTTGATTTTCGAGCGTCGATGGAGGCCGATGAGACTCCATGGCGCAAAGTTGAGATGAGATGCGACATGGAATTGGCGGTACTGTCCGAAACCGGACAGGACCGAATTGGCCGGCGAGAGTGCCGACTTCCCTAAGATTCGAGGAACGGGTCCGCGCCCTGCCCCGCTATGCCCGGACGGCAGTTACGTGGCATAGTGGCGGACCACAGTTTTGCTATGGAGAGCGAATCGTCACAATGCCCCCCGAGCCGGTAACCCGGGCCGCGCCATCGGTGGAGGCGGCGCCGGAGATGAACGCCGCGGACGCAAGCGACCGCCAGGAGGAAACCTCTCTCAAACTCAGGGAGGCTCTATTCAAAACATTCTTCACCGGTCTTTCATGGACCGCAGCGGCGCGCGGACTGACCTCGATTGTCACCGTTGCGCGGTACATCGTCTTCGTGCGGTTGCTCAAACCCTTTGACTTCGGCGTGATCGCCAGTGCGACATTGGTCTGCACGGCGCTGAGTGCGGTAAGCGATCCGCGCATGGGGCAGGCGCTCATTCAGCAAGAGGATCGGATCGATCCGTATCTTGACACTCTATTCACGACCTATCTCGTGCGCAGCCTGATTATCGGATTGATGCTGGTTGTGTTCTCGCGTCCGCTGGGCAACTTTTTCCATTTGGGCGACGCATACACGGTTTTCTGGGCGATAGTTCCACTTCCAATTCTGCAATCGATTCAGAGTCCGCGCCTTATTTCTCTCTATCGACGTCTCGATTTCCATTTCGTGACCATCCTGAACGTTTCGGAGGTTGCGGCGAGCTTCATATTCGGCCTGATGGCCGTGCTGTACTGGCGCGACTGGCGCGGTCTGGTGTTCTCGTTGCTCGCCGGCGCAGTAGTGCGGGATGTTCTGACCTACTGGCTATTTCCGCATTGGCCGCGGCTGGGTTTCAGCATGGCCCACGCGAGGACAATGCTGTCGTTCGGATTGTGGTTCAGTCTTGGTATCTTGTGCGACTTCATTGCGAAGCAACTCGACAATCTGACCGTGGGCCATCTGCTCGGACCCGGCGCGCTGGGTAACTACCAAATGGCCTTTCGCGCAGGCGAGATGCCGGTCGCGGAATTTACGATGTCCACTTCCGTGGTGGCGTTTCCGATGGTGGCGCGACTGCGCAAGGATCGCCACGCAAGAGTGCGCCTGTACTGGTCCCTGATAGGGGTGGTGGCTGCGGTCGGGCTGGGATACGCCGCGTTCATATTCGCCTTTGGACGGACGGTCGTTCTCCGGTTATTCGGACCAGCCTGGATTCACGCGGTGCCCCCGCTCAAGGTCCTGTGTATTTACGGGCTCCTGCAGGGGATCCTGGTAGTCGGGCGAAGCTTTCTCACCGGGCTTGGAAAACCGGAGCGCTACGTTATCGTGGCTGCCACTCGGGCAGCGGTTCTGGCGATCGCGATCTATCCATTGACAGCATGGCACGGCCCCACCGGCGCCGCGGCCGCGGGCGTAATATCTATTTTGGTCGCGCTGCCGATAATGGCCTATCTGCTGCAGCGGACGGATTAGGCTGGCGAGATGAGTTCGGTCAGCACGGCGACGGCGCCATCACCGCAATCGGGACGGCCGCTGGTCAGCATCTTAGTCATCAACTATAACTACGGACGATTCCTCCGCTCCGCAGTTGACAGCGCACTCGCACAGACATATCCGAACGTCGAGGTGATTGCCGTGGACGACGGCTCAACTGACGCCTCGCGTGACGTAATCGAGTCTTACGGCAGCCGGATTTCGTCGGTATTCAAGCGCAACGGGGGGCATGGGTCAGCGCTCAACGCCGGCTTCACCGCGAGCCGGGGCGAGTTGGTGATATTCCTCGACGCGGACGATGAGCTGCTTCCCACCGCAGCGGCTGAGGTGGTAGAGGCGTGGCGGCCCGGCATCGCAAAGGTGCAGTTTCAGTTGGAGATGGTCGACGCGAATAAAGTTCCGCTTGGAATTCGCGTCCCCAAATTTGAAGTCTTTCTGCCAAATGGAGATCTGCGCAACCTCATCCGGCGTTGCGGGGAATATCCAAGTGCTTCGTCCAGTGGGAATGCGTTCAATCGCGCAGCGCTCGAGAGATTGATGCCGCTGGACGAACAGGACTGGACCGCGGTCGCGGAGAAACCGCTCGTGACGTTGACGCCATTCTTCGGCGATGTTGTGTCGCTTCGAAAATCACTCGGTCTGTACCGGATACATGATACGAACGAGTCCAATCTTGGCGGACGCTATCTCGACCGGCTCCACCGCCGGCTGACCGGAACTTCCTATTTACCCGAAACTCTGTGCAAGACTGCGAAAAGGAAAGGAATCGACCTGGATACGCGAGTGGTTGGATCAACGCTTCGAATGACAAAAATGAAAATAAGCTCACTCCGCCTGGACCCTGCCACTCATCCGATCGCCGCTGACAGCCGGTTTGGACTGCTGGTCAAGGGAATCAGGGCGCTGGCGCGCGAGCCAAATCTATCGATGCGAAACCGGTTAGCCAACGCTGTGTGGCTGACGATGATGGCAGTCGGACCGATGGCGGTCGTCAGACGGTTGACCGCGCCCGAGCGATAGACACGGCCTAAGGACTTGAGCGGAGCGAACCGTCCGCCGGCACTTGCGGACCACCGGGCCTTATCAAGTAGGCAGCGCGATCGTGGAACTGGCGAAGCCTTGGGACCGCATTCGGCGACGCGATACGGCCAAGAAATTCATTGACCGCGCGCGCGCATCCATCCCAGGTGTAATAGTCATCGACAATTACTATTCCGCCTGGCGCCACATGCGGGTACAGATTCTCGAGGCAGACGCGGGTGGAATCGTACCAATCGCCGTCGAGCCGCAGCACTGCGATCTCGCCAGGAGGAGCGAACCCCGGGGTCGTTTCATTGAACCATCCCTTGACCAGCGAAAATGAAGTCGCGCCGGAAAGCTTCATTGCCGCCGCAGCTTCTTCTTCCGCGGCGGCGCAGTTGTTGTAGTAGGTCGGTGATTTGGTATTGCTTTGCCACGCGGTCGCCGCCGCACCGTCGAGATCTTCGCGCGCGGGCGGCAATCCCTCGAAACTGTCGAACAGAAAGTAGTGCCTATTGGGACCGAGCACCTCGGCCATACCGGCGCTCATTCCCCCGCGCCACACCCCGCACTCCACCACGCACCCGGAAATCTTCCTGAACTCGAAGCAGAGTTCCAAGTTGTTGACGTACTTGACTTCGTGAATCATCGTATAGGCGCGAAATTTCCTGTAGATTTTACCGAAGCTTGAGCGAAGGCGACGCCTTTCCAGATTGGCCGCGATAAATCCGGGTTTGGGCAGCAGATCCGAGAGATTCATCTTCCGCGATGGTATCTGACAGCGCCGTTGTTTGCTAATCGTTAGACAGAATAGAGGCGGGGACTGATGCGCAAAAGCCTGGCTAACTATTACGCCGAAGATATGTATGAACGCGATCGTGCGCGCGATTCCGCTCGAATCGTCGTGCCGATGGTGGTGGCGCTGACTCATCCGTCCAGTGTGCTGGACGTAGGTTGCGGCCGCGGCGCATGGCTGGGCGAATTCAAGGCGCAGGGGATAGCGAAAATCGTCGGACTCGACGGCGACTATCTGAAGCCATCGACGCTGCTGTTTCCGGCCGATTGCTTTCGTCCAACCGATCTGAGCGGCAAATTCGAGATTCCCGCGGGTCGATTCGATTTGGCCATGTGCCTGGAGGTTGCGGAGCATCTGCCCGCACCCAATTCGCGGCACTTGGTGCGGCAGCTTACCTCGGCGGCGCCGCAAGTGCTGTTTTCCGCAGCGCCTCCCGGTCAGGGGGGCGAAGGGCACGTCAACTGTCAGCCCCTGTCCTACTGGCGGAAGATTTTTGAGGAGTTAGGATTCAGGATGCTCGATCCATTCCGGCCCAAGCTCCGCGACGACCGAAGGGTGGCGTGGTGGTATCGCCAGAATATTGTGTTGTTCGCATCGCCTGACGCGATCGCCGGCAATCCGGCGCTGGCGGGCTGCCCCGAGGTCGAGCAGGGACTTGAGTCTGAATGGGTCCATATGTGGGTGGCCGACGCGCAAGCGGAAGGCCCTGCCACGCGCGCGAGAAGGCTGACCCGACGGGTGCTGCGCCGCGCCTCGAAGGCATTGCGGCCTAAATCCTGAAGGGGATTCTCCGGCTCCTGAAGAGCCCTGCCCGTTCCATCCCGATCAACGCCGAATTGAAGCGGTAGAGTACCATGCCAACGGTTGAGCAAAACCTGATTTTGTGGGGCAAGCCGGACGGCTGGAAGGATGACGGCGACAAGTGGTCAGTAAAATGGGGCGGAACAGAGCTGGAGTGATGGACTTCGATCTTCCCACGCATTCGGAGCTTCATCCCCGCGTCCACGATTCTCGAAATTGCGCCCGGCTTCGGCCGCTGGATCCAGTTCCTCAAGGGATTTTGCGAGCAGCTTGTCGCCGTTGACGTCTCCCCTGCCTGCATCGAGAGGTGCAAGGAACGGTTCGCGTCGGACCCGCACGTGCGATGCTACGTGAATGACGGCAAGTCGCTGGCGATGGTTGAGGACAGGAGCGTTGACTTCGCGTTCAGCTTCGATTCGCTGGTGCATGTCGAGGCGGACGTAATCGCGGCCTATCTGAATCAACTCGGCAAGAAATTAAAGCCCGGCGGGTTCACCTTCCTCCATCACTCGAATCTCGAGTCGTACCGGAAGTCAATTTGGCTGCCCAAGGCGATTGGCCGGCCCCAGCCGATTGGCGCCGACGGCCGCCAAGACGGCACCGATGTCGCGGAGTCTGTGGCTACGACGGCGGCTGCAATCGAAGTTGACCGATTGGGGCCTCGTCAACACCTTCGACAACCGCGCCGAATCGATGAGCGCCAGGATATTCCGGGAATCATGAGACGCCGGCGGGCTCGATTGCAGGTCGCAGGAACTGGTCAATTGGAATCACGGTCCATCGCTGATCGATTGCTTTTCCGTGGTGACGCCGCGCGACGGGAATTCACGCAAGCCATCGCGGCTGCTCAAGAATCCTCATTTCATGGATGAAGCGCAACGGGCGCGCCGCATCGCGGAGTTTTATTCCGGTCGGTCGCAATATTAGGTCAGCGTGCGGCGCGCACTCGCGCCGGCTTAGATTGGTCTGCCTCAGCGGATGGCGCCTTTTCAGGCTGGGTTAGCGGCGGCCGACCGGTTCCGAAAAATTCCCCCCACCAGTAGTCCTGCTGAGGAATCTTGAATTCATCCATCGGACGCAGCTTGCGCCCGACAAGCCAAATGAGCGTGTCGCCCTTGGGGCGCTGAAGAATTCGCCTTTCTTTTTTTCTCCGGATCGGCGACCACTTCGGGCAGCGCCAGAATTTCCTCGTAGATGGGAACGTGTTGCGCAATTATGGGCATGGTGTCGCAGTTGGCAGCATACGCCCGAGGCTGTCAGAATCGCACGTTGGCCGCCATGGCCGTATGTATCTATACGTGAAGTTTTACAGGACGGTCCCGGTCGCAATCGCGCGGCCACGCAGTTACCGATCGACCACCTCGATAATCATCGGCTTCGACCAATAGGCGTGTTCCAGCACCAGATGTGAGGTCCCCGGGGATTCCCGCTGGAAGTAGAACACCTGCGAGCGGGCCTTCCAAGGTGTCCAATTTCGCGGGCGGCGCTCGTCAGGCCCCGCTATCAATTTCAGGCCCCCGCCCCAATTGCGGGCCACGTACCAGTAGTCGTCGTCGTAGCGCCGTAGCGGAAGCGTCACGATTAGTTGCTGCCCGGCCGAAAGTGCGACCGTCTTGCCCGTATTCTGCAGGTAAACGTGCAGGCAAACCTGGCGGCGCGGTTGACGCGCGGCGGATAGAGAAGAAGGCGCAGCGAAGAATCCAGCAATAATCGCGAAACACGCGAGCAGGCAAGACTGACGGAGTGATCGTTTAACCATGGTTGTGCTAAGCCTCTGGAGCACAACTCCTACCACACCGGCTGCCGGAAAAGAAGGCGGGCATTCGGGTGCATTAGGAATCCCGCTAGTTAGCACCCTTGCGCCGCAACACCGCCGGAACGGTTCGCAGCAATATCTCGAGGTCTTTGCCGAACGACTGGTCGCGGATGTATTCGAGGTCCAATTCGACGCGCTTGCGGTACTCCGCGATCTCGCTGCGGCCGCTGACCTGCCAATGGCCGGTCATCCCTGGTTTGGCGGACATGAAGAGCATCGCTGAATCGCCGTATTGAACCGCCTCGTGGGGCACGATAGGACGCGGCCCGACCAGGCTCATTTCACCGATTAAGACATTGAACAGTTGCGGCAGCTCGTCGAGGCTGGTGGCACGCAGGAATCTCCCAAGCGGAGCGAGGCGCGGATCTTCGCCGTTGGGAAGCTTGAAATTGTTTCCCAGGTATTTGGCGTACAGCGACGGCGAGTCCTTCAGGATTTGCTCCGCGTCGGCGCGCATGGTGCGGAATTTAAAGAGGGTAAAGGGCTTGCCGTCGAGACCCAGGCGCTTCTGGCGGAAAAGCGCGGGACCCCACGAGGTCAATTTTACCGCGACCGCAATCGCGGCGATCACCGGCGACAGAACGATCAACAGCAGCGCCGAGACGACAAAATCGACTGCGCGTTTAACCGCCGCCTGAACGGGGCTCAGCTCACCCTTGCTTACCGAAAGCACCGGAATCCCCGCGATATCGCCGAGCGACTGGCGGAACAGCCTCGTATCGAGCAGGCTGGGTATGATGTGGACGGACTTGCCTTGCTTGAGCAGGCTGAGCATGCGCCCCGCACTGGCCGGTCCGTCCCCCCCGTCGTTCACGCCGATGAGGTAAACGTCGTCAATCGCCTCGAGCGAAGCGGACTTGAAGTCGCGGTCAGACTCCACCCGATTGCCATTGCAATCAACCGCACGCTTTCCCGGCTGAACGTCTACCCGCTGGTAACCCATGGGATGCGCGGCAGTCAGAAGCTGCGCGAAGTGCTCGCAGGTTGCCTCGTCGCCACCGATCACGACCGCAGTCCGCCACTTATGCGCGGAGCGGCGCAGGCTGCGCAACACAAGCACAGTTCCCAGCTGCCTGACGAAGATGAGAAACATCGACGCGGTGATGAAATAACCGGTGAATTGCCGGCTCAGAAATTCAAATTTCAGTACAAAAATCGCCGCAATGGTCACCAAAGACCAGACCACCAATGTTTGTATCAGCCTGCGAGCAAGGAAATTGAGGCGTTCCGTGCGGTGGGCTTGATAGGTTTCCGTGTACGCGGTCAGCGTCAGCCAGGACAGGATCGCGAAAATTAAAAGTGACGAATACTGCGATTGCGCTTCCGAAGCCCCACCGGGCGGGAATACCTGGATCCTGCCCCAGTGCATCGCTAGCGCGATTTCTGTGGCCAGAAGGTAGCCGACGAAAATACAAATTGCGTCGGCAATTCGCTCCGCCACTTCCCTGCTATTTTGCGGATTCAACGTAATCCTACCGCCGGTGTCATTCCGGCATCCCAAGCTTTCGGGCAGCGGTTCCCTAAACTCGCCCTAGAGCCTCAATCAGTCGTATCTTTCGCCCCAAGCCCCCCACATTTAGCCGTGTTGCGACTTTATTGTCAAACTGTGCAAATTTGAAAAATCGTCACCTCCGGCGGGTGCTCATTTGGGTAATTTGCCAGCCAACGATTGGGCATTTTTTCCGTGTGCGCCCGCTTGAGGCAGCAAGATTCATTGCTGTTCTTTTAGGAACGATTTTGGCGCAGTGGTATCTGACCGCCAGTCCGGGTTGACGCAGTCAACTCCGAGCGATCAACCGCGTTCCAAATACTCGGTAAGCAGCTTGTCGGCGGTGTAGACCCAGGCGATCTGGCGCCCTCCGAAGGCGACGGCCGGCAATGGCTGCCGCACCACCAAGCCGCCGAGAGATCGGCTGAGCTGCAACTGCGCGATGAGCGAATCTACTTCGTAACAGAGGTGATGCAGCCCGCCACCGCGCTTGAGGAAATTTTGCACGGGGGACTTCTCACCGGACGGCTCGACTAATTCAATCAACGACTCGCTGGGCGAGGTTGTGGAACGCAGGAAGGTGACCCTGACTCCCTGCAAGGGATCGGCGATGATCCGTCCGTCCCATTGCGCGGAGACCGATCGGGCGAATCGCTCCACGATTTTTTCGATCGAGCCGACGACAAATCCAATGTGGTGCAGAGCCATCGACGCTCTTCACTGAATGCTTTAGCCGATGCGGCGGAAGGCAATGTACATCAGCGAGCGAGATGCGGACGCAACCTCAAACCGCATATTTGTTTCCGCGAGAAACTCGTCGAATGCCCGCAGCTCATTATTTCTGTCGCAGAATTCGTCAAAGTAGATGTACGTACCGATAGAGATGTAGCCCTTGAGAGCATTCAGCACGAACCTTGTCGACGAATAAAGATCCGCGTCAATGTTTATCACCAGCTGATCGTGCCGGGGCGGCCGATAGTTGGGAAGAGTGTCCTCAAACCAGCCCTTGAAGAACTTCACCCGCGGATCATCAATCTGGGGCGGCTGTCCATTGGTCGAGAAGAGTCCTTTCTTGTAGAGCATGTTCCACGATTCCGGCAGCCCTTCAAAACTGTCGAATCCGTGGAGACATGAATCAGGATGGCGCAGGCGCTCGCTCCAATACCGAATCGATCGGCCCTGCCAAACGCCAAATTCCAGATATAAAACTGGTTTATCGCGCACCGCGTTGATTAGCTGGTCGTACACGTTGGCTCTGGACTCCACGCGCCTGGGAATGACCAAGCCCTGGCTCTTAAGCCATCTGCCAACCTCGAGATAACTGATCGAGGCGTCCAGCGTATGGATCATTTCTTTGGATAAAATCGGTCCAAGCCGGGTCGCCAAATCCTTCATGGTGCGAAGGCGTTCGCCCCAGCTAATGCGAAGTGATGTGTCGTCGCGACCGCCAGTGTCTTCAGGTCCGTTCACAATGCAGATTCCACAGCAGGTTGGATTTCTCGCGTGATGGCAGTGCCGCGTACCGCGACACGAATTCATCGGGGTCGACCTGCTCACCAGACTCGATGTGATGGATGATGAATCCAGCCGTCTTGAAAGCGCGCAGAAACTCCACCGGGTCGCCGCCCGCCGCCTTCAGAGCCACTGGATCGAACTCGGTAATCACGTGGTCGCAGGTCGAGAGTATTCGCGGCATGCTCGCCAGTGCGCGCCATTCGCTGCCCTCGATATCCATCTTGATCAGGGAAACTTTGATTTCGGGAGGCAACTGATCGTCGAGGCGCACGCATTCGACCTCGATACCGCCGCGATTGCCAGCACGTTCGTACCCCAGCGAGGTGAGCGGTCCATTGGAAAACAGGCTGGCGGTTCCGGGTTGGTGGCTGACAGCCTTTGGGATCACTTTCACGTTACGAATGTGGTTTAGTTCGAGCGAATGGTAGAGCCGTTCCCGATTCGCGGGCTCGGGCTCAAAAGCGTACACACAGCCGCTATCGCCCACCAGCCCGGACAGCAGGCAAGCATGATAACCGTTTTCCGCGCCGATATCGACCACAACGTCGCCAGGCTCGACGACGCGTCTCATCAGCGCGACGATTTCCGGCTCCCAGGCGGGTTCATCGGCGCTGAAGGTAATACTTGGATCGAAACATGAGTCATACGGATCTATCGCAAGCTTATACCCGTTAGTCTCGATCACGTCGGAGACGAGCCGGCGCCGCAGGAAGCCTCTCACACTGCGGTAAAGCGGCGTCCCCCAGAGCCTCCCGTTGGTGATCCGTTTGCCCACCCGGTAGGCAAGCCGGTAGGCGAAAGTTGCCATACCTGAGTAACGTGGGTTTCTAGCTGCCTCGCTGGTCATTATCCTTTGCGTTTGACCCAAAGATCCGCGATTTCCTTCAGGATTGACGATCTATCACGATCATCGGCCGATCGCTATTGGACAGTTCCGGTATTTTCCTGCGGGGAACTCCGAACTCGGGGCAAAGCAGGCTTTCCGGCCGCCCTGTTGCGATTTCGTCCTTCAGTAAGGTAAGAGGCTGTTGTGCTCGATAGCGGAACTCCGAACGACAGTCCCCGATGGAAGGGCGAACGAGCTTATCGCGCGTCGGGCCGCCGTTCGTATATGCAACGGCTGCGGGCAAGAGTTCTGTCGCTTTTTGTTCCCTACATCCCAAGCTGGCGCGTGAGGTTGGTACTCTACCGTCTGATCGGCATCAACATCACTGGACGGGGCAACTACATTGGTCGCGAGTGCTATCTCGATACGGAATATCCAGAGTTGATAACCCTTGAGCCAGGAAGCAAACTTTCGCCTCGAGTGATCATTTTCTGTCACTCGAGCAATAGCGATTTACTCAGACCGGTAAGGCTCGGCGCGGATTGCTGGGTAGGGGCGGGCGCGATTATCGGTCCAGGGGTCACTATCGGCGCCGGCGCAGTAGTCGGCGCCGGCGCGGTGGTGATGTTAAACGTCTCTCCCGGAACGATAGTTATTGGTTCGCCAGCCCGGGTCGTTGGCAAGGTTAAAGCGCAAGCTCCGCTTAATCCGCCGACCGCCTCATGACCTCGGCTTGAATGACCGATGGCGGACCGCGAACAAATTATCAATGCGATCGAAGGACGCGAGTATCTGCGCGCGCTCGGTCTCGTGCGCGAGTTGTTTAAAGCGGCGCCGACCGTCGCGAACGCGCAATTTGCGTTGAAGCAAGTCGCCCCGATCCGCGAACACCTGGCGCTGGTTGCGTGCCGGCTGGCAATCCTGCGTTCGTTTACCGTCGAGCCGGTGGTTCCGATTCTTCGCGCACTCGCGCTGTTCCACGGCATCGATTTGACGGTGCACGTCGGCGCTTTCAATGCGTACAGCAAGGAATTGCTCGATCCGCAAAGCGACCTTTATGGATTCGACCCCCAGGTCGTGATCCTGGCGACACAGACGCGCGACCTCTTGCCGGAACTCTGGAACAACGATTCCGATCTCGCCGCGCAGCACTCCGAAGCCGTCGCCGTGCGCGCCGCCGCCGATATCGAACATTTGATCGGCTCGCTGCGCTCCCGCAGCAACGCGCATCTGATTCTAAATACGCTGGAGATGCCGAGTTTCCCAAATGCAGGCATCCTGGACAGCCAACGGAGTACAGGACAATCCGAAACGATTCGCACCGTCAATCGGCATATACGAGAAGCTGCCGCCAAACACCTGGGAATCTACGTACTTGACTATGACGCTCTGATCGCGCGTTTCGGGCGGCTGAAGTGGGCCGACGAATCAAAGTGGCTCACCATGCGTATGCCTCTCGCGGCCGATTCCTTTTTTCATCTGGCAAACGAGTACATTCGCTTTCTGCTGCCACTATGCGGGCGGGTGTGTAAGGCGCTCCTGATTGATCTCGATAATACGATTTGGGGCGGGGTCATCGGGGAAGACGGCCTCGATGGCATTAAGCTGGGCGCCGAATATCCGGGGAACGCGTATCTGGAAGTTCAGCGCGCGATACTGGACCTGCATCGCCGCGGCGTCATTCTGGCGATTTGCAGCAAAAACAATCCCGAGGACGCGCTGGAAGTATTCAATCGGCATGAAGCGATGCTGTTGCGGCTGGACCATTTCGCGGCGACCCGGATCAATTGGCAAAGCAAACCCGAAAATATCAGGGAACTCGCGAGCGAACTAAACATCGGCATTGACGCGCTCGCGTTCCTCGACGACAACCCGCTCGAACGGGAAGAAGTGCGCATGCTGCTCCCGGAGGTTCATGTAATCGATCTGCCTTCGAGCGCCGCTCTTTTCGCTGGCGCGTTGCGCAGCACGCCAGTCTTTGAACGTCTGGCTCTTTCGCAGGAGGATCGTGATCGCGGGACCTACTACCTCGCGGAGCAACAGCGAGCGCGTCTGCAAAACCGCACCGTGACACTCGAGGATTACTACCGCTCACTCGAGATGGTTGTTGAGATCGGCGCGGCCACATCGCGGACAATCGCCCGGGTCGCGCAATTGACACAGAAGACCAACCAATTCAACCTTACGACGCGCCGATACAGTGAGCAGGAAATCGCAATCAAAGCAGCCGATGCGCGGTGGCGCGTCTATGCTCTGTCGGCCGCCGATCGGTTCGGTGATTACGGATTGGTTGGGGTGGCGATCACGAGTCGAAGCAACGACGTCTGCGAGATAGATAGCTTCCTGTTAAGCTGCCGGATAATCGGACGCTCGGTAGAGACCGCCCTTCTGTCTTATGTTGCGCGCCAGGCAGCGTCCGAAGGCTTGCGATGGCTCAGAGGCTGGTATTTGCCTACTCGAAAGAGCGCTCCGTCCAAAGATTTTTACCAGAAGCACGGTTTCAAGATAATAAGCCAAAGCGACGGCCAGACGCTGTTCGAATACGACCTGAGCAAGGAACTCACTTGGCCGCAGTGGGTCAAGCTTCAAACCGAAGGGAGCGCAGCGCGATGACCAACGAGGCAATCCTCGAGCGGGTGCGCTACATCGTGGCGGAGATCACTGAGGTCGAAGTCGAGCGCATCACTTTGCAGTCTTCGCCGACCAACCTCGAAGAGTGGGATTCGCTGGCCCAAGTGAACATCGTGCTCAGTCTCGAACAGGACTTCGGCTGCCAATTCTCGCCGGACCAGATCGAACGCATGGTAAGTGTCGAAAAAATCGTCGAGGTGCTTACTGCGCGCGCACAGTAGGCTTGCGGTAGACGCCAAGGATAACGCTCGCGGCGAAGCGATCCGCGCCCAGGCGGATCAGCAGCCGGCTTGCGGCGAGTTCGGCGGCGCACAGCGGTGCGACGAAGTAAAACAGCGGGCGCGCGGGCACCAACATCACTTTCTCGCTTGAGAGTCCGGCCTGCGCCGCGGCTGCGGTTAGATCCGCGCAGGTGTTGGCGCGATAATAGGTCGGGAATACGTCCTCCTCTTCGCGAAAATCCATGAAGCGAATCAGCTTCATGATGAACGGTTTGGGCAAAATACGGCGTCCCAGTTGCACGATACGCGCCGCGTAGCTCGAGACGTTTGGGGTGTGAATGATCACGCGCCCGCCGGGGGCGAGCACGCGCGCAAACTCCGACAGCACCTCGCGTGGCTGCTCGAGATGCTCGGCAACATTGTTGAGGGTGATCAAGTCGAGCGATTGAGCGCGAAACGGAAGGTGGTCAAGCGCGGCCCCGACGCCAATGCGAATGCTGCGATGCTTCGCGATTGCATCGAGGACGCGATCGCAGCACACGGCCAGCCGGACCCGTCGCACCATCGCGAGTTCGCCTTCTGGTGACGTGACTTCCAGAATCTTATGGCCGCCGCCGGCGTCGAGCCACCGCGTTTGTGGAGTCAGCACCTCGTCGATTAGTCGCGCATAGGTAAGCTGGGTGTATTCGCGCTGCGGATGAATCCGGTCTTTCAGCCAATAGTACGAGCCGCGGCCCAAATATCGGTCCAGCGTCTGCCATATTCGGGACGAGGCGGTCCTGCGGACGGACTGATTTTCGCTCACCAAAATCTTTGCAATCCCTTCCGGCGCGAGATCTTGCCTGATCCGGGAACCACGCATTTACCGGCATCTACGCAAAGCATGGAAAAACAGCCCGTTGCAAGCGGTTGCGAAGACAATGATTTCGCCGATGCTCATGCCACGCTTGCAGAGGAGCGGTCGCCGCTCGTCGAGGCGCGATTCTTCCTCATCGCAACCGCCGCCGCATCCTGATCCGTGATTGGATTCTAACGCCCACATCGGTACTCTCAACTTATGGTGAGACTGACTAGGCGAGCGGCTATTGCACTGGTGGTCGTCTGCTTCTCGATGATCGCGCCGACCGGCTCCGGGCATTGTGATGGCATCGCTACCGGAGGCCTCGATGCGCCGGAAACGGGGTACACTTTGGGGCCGAATCTTCTGGTCAACGGAGATCTGCGCTCCGGACTTCAAGGTTGGACGCTTAACCCTTCTTGCTTCAGCCTCGAAGGAAGCGGCGATAACGCCAGCCTGAAGCTGCAGGAACCGTGCGCCCAGCCGGGCCCATCTGCTTGGAATGCTTTGAAATGTCCGCCCGGCCTCTACACGATTTCGGCTGAAATAAAAACTCAAACGGCCATCACCGTGCCAAAGCGGCCCGGCGGAACCCGAATTGTTCTGTGGGAACGCCCTGCCCGCGGATGGACGCCGACTAAGCCGATTCTAGGTACCACCGATTGGACTACCACGGTGAAAGCGCACGCCGAGGTCGCCGATGGCAGCATCGGTTCCTTCGCCGCGCAAGCCCTGGGACCGGTTGCTGGAACGTCGTGGTTCAGAAAATTTTCGCTGCGGCGCGAGCTTTCCGCGCCGCTGGAAACCTTCCTGCTGTACCCGAACTATCGGGGAATGATGTTCAGCGACCAGAGCCAGGTCGCGCGGGTCGCGATCGATGTTAATCCGCCTGTGAACACGACCCTGGCGCAGCTTCACGTCGTGCTCGAAGTGACGGATGCGGGCGGAAAGGTGCTGTCCACCCATCGGCTGTCGCCGCCGGCCAATGGCTCGACGGTCGCGACCGTGGACATGGGTAGCCTGCCGCTTGGCCGATATCGGCTGCAAGGATATCTGGAGGGACCCCGCAATAAGCGGATCCTCGCACAATCGCCCTACACGATCGCCAAGGTCAGCAGCGGGACGCGCGCCTCGATGAAGGCGTACATCGATTCGGACAATATCATCCACATGGGCGGGCGCCCCCGATTTGTGATCGGCCTCTACGATACGACTGGCTATGGGCTTCGGCCCCAAGTCTATACTCCGCGATTGACGGCGATAGCCAAGGCGCCGATCAACCTGATGATAAATTATTTTATCGCCAACGGCCGCGCGGATGTGATCTATCCTTACACCGAGGCGATGGAGCCGTTCGGCATCTTTTACCTGGCGACCGTGAGCGCATTTTTTCCGGAGATGCGCTCGTATCCGGGATGGGCGCGAGCGGGAAACGTTCCCTCAGACCAGGTGATCACTCAATACGCCAAAGGATTAGCCGGCGATTCGCGCGTCGTCGGCTATTACACTTGTGACGAGTGCGCAAGCGAGAGGCAACCGCGGACATTCCATCAATACGACCTGATCAAACAGAACGACCCGGCCAGCATCACCTTCGCGGTGGAAAATTATGCCAACGAATTTCAGTTCTGGCGCGACACTGTCGATGTACTCGGCGTCGACCCGTACGTTCTCGGCACGCGCTTCCCTGAAAGCTATGTCGGCGATTTGACCCGCAAGGTGATAGGCGCGGTTCACGGCGCCCGGCCGGTCTGGACGGTGATCCAGTTTTTCTGGCAGAACCGGCTATCGCACTTCCCCACCGAGCAGGAGCTTCATGACATGAGCTGGATGGCGATCACCGAAGGAGCGCGCGGAGTCTTCTATTGGTCATACGGAGTGCGCGGACTCGACTGGGGCAAGCGGGATCCGGTGCTTCGCCAGCAGCGCTACGACGAGTTGGTCAATGTGACCAAGGGAATCAGCGCGCTTGAGCCGGTACTGATCGCGCCGGACAGCCCCGTGCTCTCCGCGAATTCGGCTTCGGGCACCGTGATTACCAAGGAGAAGGACCTCAAGGGCGCAAGCCGCTACCTTATTTCGTACAATCACAGCGGTGACAGCGTCACTGCAAACTTCACCCTGCGGCGGCCCGCTCGCGCGGTATCAGTGGCAGGCGAGAATCGTTCAATCGCGCCGGATCAAGGCGGGGCTGGATTCAAAGATATTTACGCTCCATTTCAGGCTCACGTTTATAAGATAGATTGATGGATTCTCGCAGGCATTTGGGCGCGAAGGCAGCTTAGACGCCCCAAGGGAATATGACGTCAGGGGAAATGAGTAACGGAAAAGTATTGCGACTGCCCAGTTTCGTTCATGTGGGGCCGCCTCGAACCGGTACAACCTGGTTGCACGAGGTGTTGCTGGGTCACATCGGCTTGCCGAGCGAAAAGGAAACGCGATTTTTCGATGTTCGCTACGATCGCCGCGTCGAGTGGTACTGCAATCTGTTCGGCGACTACCCGGCCGATGTTCCGGCCGGAGAGATGGGCCCCACCTATTTCTCGAATGCGATCGCGCGGGAAAGAATCAAACGTGACATTCCCGACTGCAAAATAATTGTCGCTTTTCGCGAGCCAGCCGCAAGATTGTATTCGCTGTATCGGCTGCTCCGAGCGGAGCGCCGCCCCGTGAATGATACGTTCGACAGATATTGGCGCCTCCAGATCAACTGCGGCGCGGATCTGTGCAGCTACGCGACTCACCTCAAGCGCTGGCAGGCGACCTTTGGAAAGTCGCGGGTGCTGGTGCTGTTCTACGAAGATCTAAGTTCGAATCCGCAAGGCTACCTGGACACGGTCTGTGATTTTATCGGGGCGCGCCGCATTGCTCTGGATCGCTCCACGGTCGGCAGCGCAAAGGTATATTCGGCTCCCGCGGCCGCCCGCTCCAGCGCGGTTGCCCGGCGCACCGTCGAGGCTGTCGATTGGGTTTCTCGCCATGGCGGGCGTCCACTGATCGAACTCGGCCAGCGTACCGCGCTGTGGAAGGTCATGCGGCGGCCTTTCGTCGAGGAGTTCCCGCCGCTCAGCCAGGAATCGGCTGACGAAATCCGCGCGATCATGCTCCCTGAAACCGAGGAGCTTGAACGAATCACCGGGAGAGACCTTTCCCGCTGGAAACCCGCCGCGCAACGCAAATTTGACTATGGCAGCGCGGACGTTCGATCGGTCGCTGGATAGCTACTGATGAAGCCGACGCAAGCGGGAGAGGCAAAGCCGCTCGTCAGCATCGTCATCGACAATTTCAATTACGCTCGTTTTCTGCGCGCGGCGATCGATAGCGCGCTTGCGCAGAGCTATGCGTCCGTCGAAGTCGTAGTCGTCGATGACGGTTCGACCGACAACTCCCGCGATGTGATTTCCAGCTACGGCGACAGGGTATCTGCGATTCTTAAGACCAACGGCGGGCACGCATCCGCATTCAACGCCGGATTTCGCGCGAGTCACGGCAGCATCGTGATGTTTCTCGACGCGGATGACGTGCTGCTGCCGAATGCCGTCGAGGAGGTCGTGCGGGCGTGGCATCCCGCAGTAGCGAAGGCGCAATTCGTGCTGGCTCATATCGATGCGGACGGGTGTGCACTCGGAGGAATCGTTCCATATTCCCCGGCGCAAATGCCGGATGGCGACATCAGGGCTTCGATACTCGATGCAGGCGGCTACATTGGAGTTCCCACCAGCGGGAACGCGTTCGCGCGAACAGTACTTGACCGCCTCCTGCCGTTGCCCGAGTCACTTTGGCATCAGGCAGCCGACACGTCGCTCGAAATTCTTGCGCCGTTCCTGGGCGACGTTGTTTCGCTCAGAAAAACTCTCGGTTTTTACCGGATTCACGAATCCAATCACGGGATGCTGGGCGAGGAGCTGGATCCGCGCAAGCTGCGCGTCAAGATAGTCATCGATCTGCAGCGCGAATGGGCGCTATCCGAGTTCGCCAGCCGGTCCGGGTTTACAATTCCACGCAATTGGGCCGCGCGTGAGCCGGCGCATCTGAAGTATCGACTGGCCTCGTTGCGTGTCGATCCAACCCATCACCCGATAATGGACGATCGGCGGGTGCGCCTGATGCTCATGGGAATGAGGTCCTCGTGGCGCAATTCCGGTTACAACCTTCGAAGCCGGCTCTTTCACACGCTCTGGTTTGCACTCGTCGCGCTTTTGCCGCAAGCCGCCGCAGTGAAAATAATCCGGCCTGGACTGCTGGGGGACCGGCGCCGCAGGAAGATTGGGGCGGAGGATTTGGGGCGCGTTGCTGCGATCGGTTTGCCGACTTCAAGATACCAAAAGTGATCCGCTTCGTTGTGGAGCTTCCGCGCAACGCGACGGGCACGGTCCAGCGCACGGTCACCGATTAGCCGCCGCTGGAATCGTCGTTGCCGCGCGCGCTCAACTGTCAGCCGCGCAGGCCGTGCCCTCGCCTCCTAAGACAGCCAGGCACGCCGACGCGAGAAAAGCCAACCCCAGGCTTGCCCCGTAAGCGGCCGTAATCACGCGATGCGCTGACTCGGGCGAGTGCACGGCCCGCGGCAAGATCAAGACCAAAACCGCGCCGCATAGATAACTGACGATGCCAAGCACGATTGCACTCTGAGGCGCCCGTCCCGCATACCCCGCCGAAGCCAATTGCGAGTAAGGAATAAGCAGTAGCGGCAGGTAATCAAGCGTGGCCGGCGAAGGCGTCAATAGGATCGTGACTGCGATCCAAAGACCGAAGCTGGCATGATTCTTATCGAGCCATGTGACCACGGCTGCGGACGCCAAGACGGCGCCGGATAATGCCCAACTGTGCGGAAAATAGGCGCCGGGCCGTTGTTCACGCGCAACGTTCCATGCCCAACTGAGAAAGCCAAAAAATAATTGTTGCCCGGAAATGCTGAAAGTCACGAGACTTCCCAGCGCCAGAAACAATCCCAACCAGAATAGAGCCTTCCAGCGCCGTGCAACCACCAAATAGCTGGCCAGCAGCACAGGGAACAGCTTGATCAGCGTTGCCGCCGCCACGCTCGCTCCGGCAGCCGCGTCGCGACGGAACTTAAGCGAACGCAGGGTGCACGCCAAAAGCACCAGAATCACGATCTGGAGTTGTGCCCAGAAAAAGACAAATTTGATCGGATGGTAAAAGAGACCCAATGCCGCCATCGAAACCGCATACGCCCACGGCAGTTCGCGCAGAAGCACAACCAATGCGATCGCGAGGAGCACCACGTTGAGACCGATCCATATCCAGTATGCGCTGGCCGGCCGCATCAAAGTGAAAGGTTCGAAGAGCAATAGAAATGCTGGCGGGTACCGATTGAGCCCATAACGCCACCAGTCAGGAGCGGACGGATTGCGCACCCCAAGTTGGAGATCGCCCGGACCTAGGTGCAGACTCGCGGCCAAGACGGGCAATCTGGCGGCATAGGGATCCAGCCCCCGGCGAAACGCAAGCGACCACACGTAGAACACGCTGAAATCAAATTGTGCGACGCGGCTTTCAAGCCCCACCAGCATGTAAGCCGTATAGATCAACGCCAGCACGAGCAAGGTTGCCGCGACGGCAGGCCGGGACAGTAGCTGGACCAAGTTGCGCCCGAGCGTCCATCGCTGTGACGTGGATTGCGGGCATTTCATGTGTCAGCTCGCACTCGAAGGTGAGACGTAGTTCCTACCGCCATCACGATTTTATCGTGCCATGCCTTGCCGCCTCAGCGGTATATTGTCCGGGATTTTCATTTTGATTTTCCAAGCACGCGTTTTTTATTCGATAGCGGCTCCAGTGTCAACGCGCTGCTCGGCTGCCGGTCGCGATCCGCCAAAGCCTCGCGATATACCCCCTCATACGCCGCCGCGACCGAATCCCATGAGTTCTCCGCCTCGACTTTGCGCCGCGCTTCGCGCGAGAGCGATTCGCGCATCACGGAGTCGGCCAATAGCCGGGCGACCGAATCGCCGAATTTCGCATCGTCATCCGCGATCATCGCGTGGCGCCCGTCGATCAATGGCGTGCCGGAGAGGCTTCGCGATGTTGCAACTATGGGCGCGCCGGAAGCCATCGCCTCGAGAATCTTGTTTTTCACGCCGAGTCCGAATCTCAGCGGACTGGCGAAAACGGCCGCGCTCCAGATCCAGGGCCGAATATCGGCGACCGTACCTGTGACATGAATTCCGGGAAGGCTTGACAGGTTTTGAACTCGCGCGGATGGTTGCGCGCCTACGATCCAGAAAGAGGCGGCTGGGACCCGGCTTCGGATCGCCGGCATGAGATCGCGAGCAAAATGTTCGGCCGCATCCTCATTTGGCGGCCAGCTCATATTGCCGGTGAAGACGATCCGGCCCGCCTCTGGCGCCGGCTGGTACGCGAAATACTCGAGGTCAACGCCGTTGGGTATCATGGCGATTCGTTGCGCATTCACAGCGGCCAAAAGCGCCTGTGCGTCGGAGGGCGAGGTAACCACGACGCGGTCCGCGTATCCAAACCATCGGCGCTCCTGATGCCGAGCCAGAACCGAGAGAAGCTTGAGACGAAACCGCGGTCGCGCCCGGGCGGCATAGCCGGCGAATTCCCGGTAGCGCAGCGCCTTCGAGTCGTGGACGCTGAGAATCGCGGGCAAACCTTGCGAGGCCGAGCGAAGCAGAGGCGCCAGTCCTCCGCCTTCGAGATGGAGCACGTCCGGGCGCACTTTTGCCACTGCATCGCTGGTGAAGCGCGCCAGCGCTGGATCAATGGCGCCGGTTATCGCGCGCACTTTGGCTCGAATTCCATGATCGGAACGAAATATCGAGACGGATCGGCAGTAGCGGCGCGGCCACTCCGATTGCTCCTCGCCTTCTCCGTCACGCGACAGCGCAATCAGGTGAATTTCGTGACGATCGAAGAGATTACGAATCAGGTTTGCGGGTATCAGGCGAAAACCGTCGTGACTCGGCAGACACGGGATCATCTCTGAAATGAGCAGAATCCTCATCCGGTGCGCAGGCGCGGCCTCAGGGCTATTGGCGTCGCAGGCCCGGTCTGAGCGGATGCGGTTTTCCTGCTCATTGCGGCGGTGTGAAAGGAAATCGCGTACAAACTGGGCGTGAGCGAGATAAATACCCAGACTTCCTTTAGGTATTGCGCGCTGAGAAAAATCTCCGCCACCATAATGCCGATCAATCCGATCTGAAATGACAGTGCGAGAGCCGCCATATGATCGGGCATGCCCGGCGCCTTCTGAACACTCCGGCAAGTAGCCAGGGTCACCATCAGAATAGCCAAATAGAGCGCCAGCGTAGGAATCCCTCCCTCGGCACCCAACTGTACGTAGGTGTCGTGTGCGACGTGCGGGTGTCCCTCAAGGCCGATCAGCAACGGGTTGTCGTGAAATTCGAAAGACTGGAATTGGCCCAGCCCTACGCCGAAGACCGGATGATGCTCCATCATGCGGAGCCCGGCTCGCGCCAACTCGATACGGGCTCGCGTCGAGACTTCAGCGCCAGTCGCTGCCTGTCCCTTAATTTGAATCTGCTGGAGCCGCTTGATCATTTGGCCGGGACCAATCGCGAACATGAGGGCAAGCGCGAGTGCGGATTCAACCGCCAATCGCATTTTATGCTGGGAATTCAGCCACGCCAGCGCGGCCATCACGATTAGCGCAAGCAACCCCCCTCGCGACTGCGAAACGAAAACCGCGAATGCGAGAATCGGGCTGCAAATCCGCCCGACCCATTTCCACAAATCGCGTTGTTCGTAGCGGATCAGCCAGATTGCGAGCGGTACCGCCATGACCAACGAGAGCGCCTCATAATTAGGATCCGCCGACGGACCAAGCGGCCGCGGCCAATGATAAATGTAGTACTGCTTGTACAACCACGTGCTCGCGAATGTTTCGACCAGCACGATCACGCGAATAGTCATTTGCATTCTGTGTTGAGTGCTGATGAGAAGATTTGTCGCGAACATCAGGATCGCGAAGGAAAACAAGGTAGATGCGTCGTCGGCCGGAAAGCTCAAGGAAGACAAGGTGGTCCCGAGTACCTGAAACAGCACGAACGCGGCAAACAGCAAAAGAATTCCCGCGCTTGGCCGCGGTGCCGCGTCGCGCGGCCGGGGAAGCAGCAGCGCGGCAACGACCAGCGAAATCCCCACCAATTTAATCGGCGTAACGGGAAATGACCCGACGTGGAACAGCTGGGCTCCCATAACCGGATGGTGCTGAAACGGAACGAGAAACAGAAAGATGAAATAAAAAGTCACGGCGCTGAGCCTGCTCCCCGCATCAATTGGCGATCATTCGCGTTGCGCTGTAGGGTTTCCAGAATTTGAAACGAATCCGGATCAGACTATACAAATGTTACAGAATTTTCTCGCGGAGGTGTCGCTGGATTCTTCCAAATAATGGCACCCGTTCGGACCGGATCTCGCGCACATGCTTCAGTGAGTCAGCATCGAGATTACGGCGGCCCATTCGCGACAACCCGCGCACCCCGTCCACGCCCCCCCGGAGATAGGCGCGAACCTGTCCCGCGCGCAACGAAAAAAATCCCATCATGGCCAGATGGGCGAGCACCCGTGAAACGGCCATCATCGGCGGGAATGATCTATGCGCAACCCAAATTCCATTTCGAGTGTAGTAGTAATAGACGCGCCAATCAGGACGATGCTCGATCGCGGCGTGATGCGTTGTCAAAACGCGGGGTGTATGCACGACGCGGTAGCCGGCGCCGATTAGTCGATAGCCGAGGTCCAGGCCCTCATGGCCGAGGAAAAATTCGGCCGGGTAGCCGCCCACTGACAAAACCTTTTCGCGGCTGAGCGCGCTTGCTCCCTCCAGAATAAAGTGAGTTTCAAACTCTCTCACTGCG
This sequence comes from Candidatus Binatus sp., assembly GCF_036567905.1. Classification (NCBI taxonomy): domain Bacteria; phylum Candidatus Binatota; class Binatia (SeqCode); order Binatales (SeqCode); family Binataceae (SeqCode); genus Binatus (SeqCode); species Binatus sp. (SeqCode). The sequence goes on along the minus strand of NZ_DATCTO010000011.1, from coordinate 21,539 downwards.
TGCGAGATTGGGCGAGGATGGCACCAATCGCGCTCCAGAACCCTGCCGTCAACGCCGGTAACCGTGAAGTTCAGGCATGCGAGCTGCGGGTCGCGCGAAAATGCGGCTTCCACTTCCGCGATGCAATTGGGACTGGACAATTCGACGTCGTCATCGAGGGTAATTACGATTGGAGTACCGGCTGCGCGCAGCCCGATGTTTCGGCCCTCGCATCCGGCGTTGGACGGCGCAGCGATGTAGCGCACATTTGGATATTCGGCCGCCAGCAGGCTCTTCAGTTCCGGTTCAGCGGCGTTGTCGATCACGACGATTTCGGCCACCTGGTCCGCGTACCGAAGCGCCGACGCCAGCGCGCGCCTGAGATGTTGATGGCGCTTGTAGGTGAGAATCGAGATGGTGACCGCGCGACTCATGCGGTTGCGAACCTCAAATGCCTCTCCCAGGCTGCGAGCGTGGCGCAAGTGAGCAGCCGGCGGCGTTGCGATGCGTTCTGCGCTTCAACGGAGAGCGCCCGGCAAAGCTCGGCCGCCATCTCGGTTCCTCGACCTCTATCCGATCCGATCTCGTCCCAGAAGAAATCGATCACGCATCCGGTTCCGTAAATCAGCGTGGCGAGCGAACCGACCCGCGCCGCGGCGAGCATCGCGCGCGGTCCCAATTGACGCAATCCGGAAGGTTGCCGCAATACGCGAGCCCAGTCACGCAGGCGCTGCGCGGCGGTCTCGAGCCTGCTCAGTCGCGTGAAGATTCCGCGCCAATCGCCCGCAGCCGTGTTCGTGCCCAGCAGTTGCCCGCTTTCCCAGTTCCAGGTCGCACGCGCAATTTCAACGGCCTCGCTGAATTCTTGGGCGGGATCCCCGGACGGAAATCCGGCCTGGCCGAGTTTTTGAGCCATCGCAGTGCGGAAACGGGAAATGAGCCGGCCGCACCTCTCGGCTCCCAAAATCTCCTGGTGCGCGCGCAGCGCGTCCTCGACCGGCTTTTGCCTGCTCCGATAGCCTGGCTGGTAGCATCCCAAAAAAACCGACAGCGACGTTCCCAGATCGATCCAGAATTTCGCAAGTGAGTATGCAGTCGCAGTACTATCGATGATGCGGTCCGCATACTCACTGCGTACTGCAATTTGTTCGATAATCCGGTTGTTCAGCAAACGAAACGCGTCACATTTGGATATTGCTTCGCCGCTCGACGGCGCCGGAGGGACCGGAACGGCGGCGGGATCGCCCCAGAGCAGCTTTGCATGCTCGCGCAGCTCTCGGGTAAAAATCGCCGCAGGAAGTCGCAGCATCCTCTCCGTCAGAATCGCACGCAATTCAACCTTGACGCCGCGCGCAGCATTGCCGCAATCGGAGTTGGTGTCCAGCTCGACCTGGCGCAACCCGCGCCAAATTTCCCGGTTCGAGACGATGCCGCCGCGAACCACCACCAGGCACTCGACGTCGCTCAACCACCGGCTTTTGGTTCGAGGATCGGGGATTATCGTCCCTTCGCCGCGCGCGAGACTTCCGGTCAGGAGGACGCCGGCGACGCTCGGCGCGGCGGCGCAGTTGCGGACGCGCGCGAGCAACAGTTCCAGCTCGCGGCGCACCTCATCCTGAAAGGCGGGATTGGCGCTAAGCGGGAACGACCCTGGCGGGCTCAAGCTGAACGCGCCGTCAGTCATTCGCTCAATTCAGGGTCCGCGTACTTCGAGTACTTCGAGTATTTCCCATAGCGCCCGTAGCGTCCGTAGCGGCCATAACGCTCGCTGCGCAGGGTCGAATACGAAGGCTTGAAGCGGTTCAGCACCACGGCAAACAGATCCTCGGGATCGAACATGAGAAAAGTCTTGGTGGTCGCAGCGCGCGAGGTGCTGTCGGCGGCGGTCACGATGATTGTGCCATCTCCGTTCCTCGCCAGAATCTGGGCATCCGGAACCAGCAATGCCGGCGGGGTATCAATTATTACGTATTGGTAAGCGCCGCTGGCCTTCACGGTGCCGATCAACTGGTCCATTTTGGTGGAAGCGAGGTATTCCGGCGCGCGGTTGCTGGTTCCTCCCGAGGGTAGCAGGCTGAGGCCTGGCACGGGCGTCGGCAGTACGGTGGAAGCTAATTCCGTGGTTCCCTGCAGATATCCGAGCAGTCCGTCCACTTTCGGCACCGGAAAGGAATAGTGCTGAAATGGCGCGCGGATATCGCCGTCGATCAAGAGAGTGCCGCTACCCGATACTGCCAGCGCGGCTGCCAGGTTCAACGCGATAAAACTCTTTCCCTCGCCACCCACAGCGCTTGCAACGACAAATATCTTGGCGTCATCGTGTTGCGCCGCCCATGCTCTCAGCTTGAAAGCGAGCAGTTGAAACTCGTCAGCTGCGCTGGTGACCATCTCCGCTCCAGCCGCCACCAAGGGCGGCGCCGGAAAGCGCTGGGCAAACCTTGCGGCGCGGCCCGTGAGCGCATGCAAATTTCCATTGGCGCCATTGTGATTTGCCGATTCGCCAGCGGCCGTAGCTTCAGTGCCGTTGGCGAATTGCTCAGGTGCGGATGCGCTGGAGTCGGCCGTGGCGCCATTTCCCGGCAGTGCCAGCAGAGCCTCCGCCGGTTTCACCTGGCCATTGAGATGACGGTGCTCGACCTCCGGCACTCGCGAGATGGCAATTGCCTTGATATCGGCAAACTCGGCGCTGATGTCGTCGGAATCCTTGAATGAAGTATCCGCGTAGAACAGCCCAAAGGGGATCGCCAGCGCGATGAACAGCGTCGCAGCAACTCCCCCGCCTATCAGCAAAAGCGAATTTGGGTATGACGGGCGGGCGGGCAGCGAGGCCGACTGCAGCACCTTCAAGCGCTCTCCCTGCCCGCGTTCCAACACTTCCTGATCGACCCGAGCTTGAAACAACAGACCACTCAGATCGCCATAGCGGCTCTGCAGGATTCCGTAGTCGCGGTTCACCGCCGCAATCGCTTCCTCATGTGCCGGGGTCTCGGCGATTCTGCGCTGGTAGTCGGCAATTTGCTGCTGGATCAGACCGGCCGCCGGATCGGGTGGCGGCGCGGTGGCCGCCTGCTGATTGCCGGATTTCGGGACCTCTTTCTCCAAAATCGCGATCTGCGACTTGGTCTCGATAACCGCCGGATACTCGTCGCTATACTGGGCCCTGAGCGCAACCAGCTTCGTCTCAAGCGCTGCCAGCGCCGCATCGGGCGTGTTGGCCTTTGGCGCCGGAGAGGAGGCGGCTGCATCTAACGCCTCGGTCTTGCTGGCGCTCTGCGCGGACCGTCCGACTTGCAATTGAAGCGTCTCCAATTCCCTGACGTTGCCACCGAGGTCTTGCGGCAGACTCCCGCGATATTTCTCCTTCAGGATTTTGATCTGGCGCTGGCTATCGGCGAGTTTGCCTCGGGTATCATTCACTTCGCTCGAAATCAGTTTGATGGTCTCTGCATTGTGGTGCGTGAGTTCCTTGCGGTATTCCTCGATCATTATGTCGCCCAAATCGTTCGCCACCGCCTGCGCTTTGGCCGGATCGGGGTACTGAAACGAAATCTCGACAGCGTCCGGAGGAAGCAACCTCTGCCAACGACTCGGCGTCTTTGACTGCAAAACTGAATCCGGAAGCGTAATTGTTATCTCGCCAGCCATTTCTCCTATCGCGCCGGGCGCCGGCTTGCCGCCGCGAACATACAGTCCATGCTTCGATATCAATTCCTCAAGGTGACCGCGTGCAATGGTCTCCTCGCTGAGCGCCTCCAAACGCGTTTCAATATGATTGAAGGGGGAGCTGTTTTGGGGTTCGGCCCCGATCAATGCGGGCTGAACATCGGAATGCCAGACCTCCAGCAGCACTGATGAAGTGTATTGCTTGGGAACAAGAACCAGCACCAGCATCGTGAGCACCAGACCCGCCGCGATGATCGAAAAGAAGCTCGCCCGATGGCGGTGAATGATATCCCAATAAGGTCCAATGCTGATGAAGGTCTGATTACTCATTGCCAGCTCCATCTAAAAGCTTCGGCCGAAACATTGAATCCCACCACGATATAGTTGCCCGTCCCTTCACGCCCATATTGGCTGCCGGTGAAAAGAAATTGGCGGGAGTTGGTCAGCTTGCGGCGAAGCTGAGTGAACCTGACGTAAGCTTCCAGCCATTTGTTGACGCGATCGGTCAGGCCGACGCCCCAGGAAATGAGTTGCGCGTCCTGCTGGATTCCTTGCCCGTTTGCCTGCAATTCATCAAATCCCGCGCCAACATTGCCGGTCAGCCGCTGCGTGAAGTCGTATGTTATCGCGCCGCGCACGAACCGGGTAATGCCCCCGGCACCATTAAGGCCGGAGACCAGCAACGGTTCCTGACCTCCGTATAGTTTCAGGCGCGCGCGTTGGAGGTTGTATTCGAGCAACCCCCAGCCGCCCGGATTAACGGCTTGCCGGCTATCCCCCTGGACATGGGAAATCAGGACGCCCACCATTCCTTCGAGGTAAAGGTTTCTCATCGCCTGCCAGGAAGCCTTCACGAACGGCCATTGCGTCTCTGCATCAGGTTGTCCCGGGGCTGTAGACCTGGAATCATAAAATCGATATCCCGGCCCCAGAGCGAAGCGATCGGAGAAATGGTATTCGGTGGCGATGCCAATACTTTCGCCGTAGTTGATATTATTATTATTGCTGTTGGAGCCATTGCCCCAAAACGTCTCCTGATGAACGCCGATCTCGCTGGACCAGTTCCGCCCCCAAGAGTGGGACAACTCCGCACCGAACTGATTGATCGACGCCTGGTCGTTCGCCAGCAATAGCTCGGCCGCCACGGCGTTGAGCTCCGGGCCCTGATTGCTGGTGGCTATGCCCGCCACGGTCGGCGAATTGCGGAAGTAGAGTTCATCCAGGCGCAGATGGGTCGTCGGCGACAGGTTTTCCTCGTCGGTCGCGCGGACAAACTGTCCTTCCCCGGCACGATCGTACTGAGAATTATGCGCGAATAGCTGGGCGAAGGTGTCGTAATGCAGCGACGCGTATCTGGCAGCGGAGGTGTAGTCGAGGTAAAAGCCGGCGACCAGTGTGCCTGCGAAATCGCCCCCCTTATTGTTGATCTGGTCGCCATAAAGTCCGCTTAGCGACGCTTCGGGAAAAAGGCGGAACAAGTTGTCCGCATGCCCGGCGGCGGGAACGGCGAAGATTATGCACGCTGCGAGAAGTAGAATCCCTGAATGATTTCTGGTTCTCATGATCATGGCACCGACACCGTGTCTCCGGGTTCTACCGGAACATCTGCTGATAAGTCCCCACCAGATCGCACCACGTTGTAGTTGACCGTGAGCACGACCGTCTCGTTTTCCTTACGGCGCAGAATCCGGATCTTTCCCGCATCCGCGAATTCGCCCAGACCACCTGCCTCTGCCAGCGCCTGCGAAAGCACCTCGCCGGAGTGAAGCTTGTACACGCCCGGCTTGGTCACCTGGCCCAGTACGTAAAACACGTGGCTGGCCGGATCGCTCACGCGCACGGTAACATTCGCCCCATGAACATAGCGAGCATAGCGCTTCTCAAGGTCCGCTTTGAGCGTGTCCGGCGTAAGCCCGGCCGCGGGCACCCTCCCTATCAGCGGCATCGCGATCGTTCCGTCTGACGCGACGATTACCTTACCGCTGAGTTGCGGCTGGGTCCAGACAATTACTTCGAGTTCGTCATCGCTGCCGATCACGTAGGGCTCGGCGGCCTTCGCAGCCGCGTGCGGCACTACTTTTTCCCGCACCGGCGTAGAATTGAACAAGCTGCATGCAGCCATCGACATTGAAATTGTGACCGCGAGCAAAATTGTTACGCTCAGAGCTGCACCCGCACGCGTAATCTCGGAAACGAACTCAATCGTGCCAATTTTCATCAAATTACTTCCAAGCCGCGCCTTTCGCCGTCGTCTTATCCCTCGCACTCCTGGACCGCTCGGCGACGACCGAAAGCCGGCCATTGTGCTGCTGCGCGACTGCCTCCGCAAAGCGTGGCTCATCGCCCAGTGGTCTTTGGATCCGGGCAAATCTGTGTTCTTGGGAATCCCCACCCTTCAGCAGAATATACTGTTTACCACGCCGCAGGACCAGACCGCGCTGCTCCATTTCGTTCAAGAGCCGGCTTACCAGCGGTCGCGAGCTCGCGATCATTTCTGCCAGATCCGCTTGCGAAAGCTCGGGAATTATCAGCGTGCCGCGGTTGTCAAGCACACCGACCCGTCGGCCGAGATCACCCAGCACGACTTCGAGGCGCTGCTGGAACGGCAAGCCAAGAAAACTTATCCACCAATGCAGAGTTGACGACCAGAACGAATTTAACGTCTGGTAGAGCTCGATAGCCTGATCGGGATCAAGTGAGTGAAGCAGCCGTACCGCCCGCTCTCGCGTGAAGAGCGCAATTGAGCACTTGGTCAGCGCCTGCGTCTCAAATATCTTCGACCGCCGTCCCTTGCAGTCCTCGCTATCGGCATAGCCAATTATGTCGCCCGGACCCGACAGCCGCGCCAGCACCCGCGCGCCATTAGCCGTGTTGCAGTACACCTTTACGTAGCCCGCCAGCACGCAGCCGAACAGATCGCCCGGCGATCCTTCCAGAAACACCATTGCGCCGCGCGGGTAACTGACCGTGTTTCGATAATCGACCAGATCGTCGATAATGGCGCTCGGCACGCGCCAGCGGCCGAAATTTCCCCGCAGCCGGGCATAGCCTTCCTCGCATACTGCGCCGATTGCCATCACTCGTTCCTCCGTGTCATACATGCGCCTTCATCACGCCGAATAGGTCGGTGATCTGATTGATGCTGTCGCCATAATCGACGCTCGACACGAACGCCGACCGCGAGTGCGGCGCCGACGGATGAAAGCCGTGCATCCCGGCCGGAGCCCGCGCACCCATGTGACTCGGCGCGATTACCGTTCCCGCTTCGGTCAGAAAAATCTGTTCGCCGTACTTCCCATCTGGAAACCATGAACGGAGCTTGATGAGGTCGTCGGAGTCGAGCCATCTTCCGCCATCGGCCTCCTTTAGAGCTTTGGTCACCGATTCGCGGGCGCGAGCGGAGAAGAACCAGAAGCGCGCCATCGTCGAATCCAGCAGGCACAGGTATTCGGCCGCGCTAATCGGAAGCGCCGCCAGCGCGGCCTGGATATCGATCGTCGCCACAGTCGGCGCCATGCCATGATCGCCGAAGACATGAATGTCGGCCGCACCGTAGGTCTCGAGTGCGATCTTGTGCAGGCGCGCGAGCGCAGTTGAATATTTTTCCAGCATCTGTGCCGCGGCGGCGCGATCGTCGGCGTGCAAATGCAGAAAATAATCGAGCTCCGCGAGGTAGAGAAAATAAAATTTCGCCCCGCCCGCACGCAGATCCGCTTCGATCGACGCGAGCAGCTGATCGTCCGGTCCGTCGTGATAGCAGTAGGTCTTGTAGGATGTGCCGTTGCCCTCCAGCAGGTCGAAAATCGAAGTCGAATCCGCAATCCCGCCCGGCTCGTAGATGTTGCGCTTCTCGCAGACGTCGAGCTTCGGCAGATATTTCAACGGTATGCCGTAGAGCTGAAAATATCCGCTCAGATGATTGATGCGCCGCGCAATCGTCTTGACCGCGAAGCGCGCGTAACGGTTCTCGACCATCCACGGCGGCATCGCGCATATCGGGCTCAACTTCCCAAACGGCGAATGTCCGTTGGCGCGATGGAACAACGAGAGCCGCCCGTGCTCATCGGGAAATCGTCCGGTCAAAATCGACGGAATCGCGGCGGTGCTGAAACCAAGCACGGAATCAAGCGGACGGCGATAGGGCGCAACTTCCTTCAGGAACGGATGGTCTTTGATCCATTCCCAGCCCAGCGCATCGATCAATACGAAGATGCTTGCCTTCATTGCTTCACCGGTTTCCTCACAATCGCGAGCAGCCCGGAGCCGTGCCGGGTCGGAGTGTGATTTTCAAGAAAGCTCAACGCGAGCAGAAACGGCAGCGAGGCGGCGAACACGATTGGATTCGGCTTACTGTCTCCGAGTACGAAAAACAGGTCGTGCGCGAGATTGCCGAACGGCCCGTATGTCCACACGGTCTTGACCGGCACGAGCCCCGCCTCGCGCGCCAGCGCGTTTATCATCTCGGGCGAGTAGCCCGGCCGCACGTGACCGATGTCTTCGGGCTTGAATCCGATTCGGCGCTCGCGCCACGCGACCAGCCGCAGATGACGGCGCTGCGGCACCGACGGAAACGTCAACAGCAGATAGCCGCCGGGCGCCAACGCCCGCGCGAGGTTGGCCATCGCGCCCCGATCGTCCTCGATATGCTCGAGCACGTCGGTGTTGGTGATCAGGTCATATTGCGCTATCGCCGATAGATTGAGCAGATTGTCGCGGCTGAAGCTGACGTTGCCGAGCGCCAGGTTTTCCGCGGCCGTGCGGCATCGATCGACGCGCTCATCGATCAGATCGATTCCATGCACTCGCCAATCCGGATGGAGCCGCGCGCAGTGCAGCGCGATGTCACCGCGGCCGGTGCCGGCATCGAGCATGCGCACGCCGCTCTCCGGCAAACCCAGCGCCTTAATCTCGCGGAACACGTGGTTAAGTCGAATTCGTCCTGGAATGTGGATCTCGCCGATGAAGCGATATGCCTGGCGGCGGATGCGCGAGGGCTCGCCCGCAGCCTTCTCGATACCAAATCGAGGCGCCGCCAATGAACTCAATTTGAGATCCCCCGTCGCAGCCCCGGTCCCACCGTGCGGGCTACTCCCAGCGGCATGTAGCGCCACAGACGGCTGATCGTCTGCAGGCTCTTGCGATGGCGCGGCGACGCAGCCCGCGGCGAAAGGTACAGCGTGCTCCAATATGGCTGCACCGGAGTCGGCCCCCATTGGCGCTTGAATTCGAAGATGCCTGAGCCGAAGGTCGACCGCCCGAAATCGAAGGTGTGGCAACCGGACTCGATGCCAAGCCGTATCCCCGCCCAGTACAGGGCGTTGGTGGCGTACACCGGACGCGCCTCGGCTGTGGCGCCCGTCCACGGCAGCGTCATCCAGCCGCGGAAATTCATTGCCAGCCCGGCCGCGACCACGCGGCCATTGCTGCGAACGCGAATCAGCGAAAGCCGATCACGCAGGCCGCTTACGAGCTGGCTGAAGAACCGGCGGCCGTGCGTCGGCGATCCGAGATCGCGCATGTTCTCCGAATAAACCGCGCACAGATCAGCCAGCGCCGCCGGATCGGTCGGGTCACCCACGTCCACGTTGAGCTTAAGCTTCTCGACCCGCTTGAGCCGATTGCGGCGCTCCGAGGGCAGCCGGCGCGACTGCTCATCGACCGTCGAGGCGAGCGCCAGATGCTGCGCCACCTTCTCCGTGCTGACTTCAAATGGCGCCTCCAGCCGGCGCAAGCTGCGGATGTGCAGTCGCTTGGCGCGCAGCTTTACCGCCAGCTCGCGGGCATGCGCAATCAGTTCCGCCTGCGCCGCGTCGCGCTCGGCTGAATCCAGCCAGTCGGCGTGGCACACTCCGCCATAGTCGATATAAGGCATCGATGCGAGTTCACTGCCGTAAAGAAAGCTGCGCACGAAAATAAATGGCGCCGCGGCGATCGGGCGACCGCGCCCGTCCTGAGCGAGCAGGTAAAAGGAATCGAATCCGTACGCCGAACCGACCACCTCGCGCCATTGCCAAAGATGGCCGGAGGTTGCGTCAGCGCACTGCGCGATCAGTTCATCCCAATCCGCGCGCCGATTCTCGCTGCAAACTACAACGCTCAACCCTGATTTCCCGCCTTAAAGGTTTCTCGGTTTCCAGACCACCGGAACTTCCCCGGAAAAACATCGCCACAGCCCGACCGCCTGCGCACAGTTCAGCGCCACAAACTGGTAAGCGAAGGTCGCCTTGCCTTCGGCGCCGCGCCGGCTCGCGACCATACCGATTGCCGCGATCAGCGCGAACAATATCTCCATGCCCAGCACGACTCGGAAGGTTCCCCCACGCCCAGCCAGCGGCACGGTCGCGATTACCGCGATTGCCAGCAGCGGAGTGGTCAACCAGCGCAAAAGTTTATGTGAGGTCAGGACCAGAAGCGAGCACCAGCGCCGCCCTGCGATGAGCTCGGGCAGCAACCGGAAATACACCAGCGCGGCCTGCGAGACCATCCGAACCTGCCGCGCGAATTCGCCCGCCGCCGAGAATTCCTCAAATGCGATCGCGTCGCCCGCCATAACCGATTGCGCACCCGCCAGCGAGGCGACAATGGGATGCACGAAGTCATTGATCAGCGCCGGGTCCAGCGGCTTGAACAGATCGCGGCGGATCGCGTAGAGCGCTCCGTCAGCGCCCGCCACCACGCCCAGCCGCGACTCCAGCCCTTTGAGCATCTGCTCGTAGCGCTGATACGTCGACCCAATCGTCTCGCCCGGGTAACGCGACACTCCCGTCACCAATCCGATCGATTTGTCGCGCAGCGGACGCGCCACCTTCTCCAGCGCGTCGGCGGAAAACATCGCGTTCGCATCGGTGAACACCAGCAGCTCGCCGCGCGCGGCCTTCGCGCCCGCGTTCACCGCGACTCCCTTGCCGCGGCGCTCGCGCTGGCTAATTACGCGCACCCGCTCCGACGCCATCGATTCGGCTATCTCCGCGGTGCGGTCGCTCGATCCGTCCGACACCACGATCATCTCGGCCTCGCCCGAGTACCGGCAGGAGAGAAAATTTTCGATCTTGTGCGCGATGCAACGCTCCTCGTTGTACGCCGCGACGATTACCGACAGCGATGGCGCCGCCGTATTTCCGGCACAGTCGTCATCGGCGCCGGCGCGACGCGGCTGCGACCGCGACAGTGCGATCAGCATCAGCGGATACAGCACGTACGCGTAGAGCAGCAGCAATGCTGAAATGTAAAACAAGCTCGTCAAAATTTATGGCGTCCGCCGACGCGCGTCCCCGTTAAGCGGCTTTTCCCTCTCCTTTTCTTCCGATTCCGATCAGCTCCGAGTAAAGCGCGGCGGTCTGTTCGATCTGCCGCCGCAGAGCAAAGTTTTCCTGCACGAATTTGCATCCCTCGGATGCCAGGCGCGAGGCCAGCGCGGGATCGTCAAGCAAGCGCTCAATCGCCGCCGCCAGCGCGGGCGGATTGGCAGGCGGCACGAGCAGCCCGGTTCTTTCGTGGATCACCACCTCGGGAGTGCCGTCAACTTCGGTCGCGACTATCGGGCGCCGGGCCGCGAGCGCCTCGATCGCCACCAGCGGCAGACCCTCGTAGAGCGACGGCAGCACCACCAGGTCTGCCGCCTCGAGCAGCTCCGGCACGTCGCGCCGGTAGCCGAGGAATCGCACGCGGTCCCCGAGCCCCAGCGCCGCGCATTGCGCGCGCAAGGCAGGCTCCAGCGGACCTTCGCCCGCCAGCAGTATCACGAGGTTCGGCCGGCGCGGAGCGAGGATCGCCAGCGCATCGATCAGATGCCGGTGGCCCTTTTGGTCGTCGAGGCGGGCCAGCGTGAGGCAAGCCGGTTGATCACCGAGCCCCAGCGCGGCGCGGGTCGCGGCGCGGCGGCGGGAATCGGTTGGAGCGAAGCGGTCGAGGTCGCGCCCGTTGTGAATCACCCGGACTTTGGTCTTGGGCACGCGCTTGGTTGCGATCAAATGGCGGGCGGCGGCGTGCGACACGGCGATATACATGTCCACCAGCCGTCCGACCTGCCGATCCACCCAGAAGCGGCCGCGCAGGCCTTTTCCCATCCGCCAGACCTCGGGGCCGTGACAGGTCTCGAGCACCGCGCCGACCCCGGCCATGCGCGCGATGCCGGCGCCGGATAAACTCGCAGTGAACAGATGGCAATGCACCAGCGCGATATTTTGGCGGCGGATGAAGCGCAGCAGGCGCGCCCCCGCGATCAGGTCAAGCCGCGACGAGAACTCAAGCGGCAGGCATTTGACGCCGGCCGCCGAAAGCCCAGGCTCCATCGCTGCGATCAGCTCGCCGGGCGCCGCCAGACATGGCTCGAATCCGTACGCGCCGATCGTGGTCAGGATTGACAGAGCGTGCTCCTCCGCGCCGCCGAATACACTACTTGTCAACAAGTGCAGCACCGCGCGACGCTGCGCGTTGGAGCGTTTTGTATCGTTAAGGCTTCGGTTCGCCATCTTCACTCAACGAGCGTGGTAAATCCTGACGCTCGAATCCGAGTCACGTACAGTCGAATTTGCGGCGCTCAGAGCGAAATAGACGCGAAAAATAGCTCATTGAGCCGTAGTGGTCAAGGCAAAAGGCGGTCAAATCTGCTAATCGTGACGCCTTCCGATATTAGCGAGCATACCGCGCTCGCGCGTCGTCGATTCGAATTCGAGAGAGTTTAAGGGGAATCGTTCATTGCTTCGGCGGCTTTGCCTTGCCGCTTAGGTTGACGATCGCGTGAGCGGCGGTCTGCGAGTCGTCGGTTATGGTAAAGGTCCCGGTTCGCGTGCCCAGCGCGCCGGCAGTGTAGGTCAGGAAGAAGTAGCAGGCGCTCTTGGGCGCCAGCTCCATCCCGATCTGACAGGTGCTGAGCGCAGTATCGATGCTGAATGGCGGGGTCGCCACCGCGCTCTCGATGAGGATCGGCGAGTCCTGTTTTTTGTTGCGCGGATTGAAGAGCTTCACCTTGCCCGGCTTGCTGGTGCTGCCGATCTGGGAGGTCGGGAAGTGCAGGGTCTTGGGCGATACCTTTAATGACGCAGGCACCGGGGTCGGTGTGGCGGTCGGAGTGGCCGTGGCCGTGGCGGTAGCTGTCTGAGTTGGCGTCGGGGTCGCGGTAATGGTCGGCGTGGGAGGCGCCAGCGGCTGGTGGTACTCCAGCACCCGGCTGTTGGCGAAATCCGCCACATAGAGGTTGCCCGACGGGTCCACTGCGACTCCTGTTGGGTCGCTCAGGCTGTTGGCGCTGAGCCCAGTGCATGCAGACGACGTGAAACTGCCGCAGGCGCCAAAGACCCTGTTGGCGGTCGTGCCGGTGGTCAGCGGAGTGTTGTACTCCAGCACCCGCTTGTTGCTTTCATCGGCCACGTAGAGGTTGCCCGACGCGTCCACCGCGACTGCGGTTGGATCGCACAAGTCGTTGGCGGTGGAGGGCTTGGGAAAGCCGGTGCCGTCGTAATTGCACGCATGCGAGTTAAAGCTCCCGCCTTGGCCAAAGACCGCATCTGCGGTGGTGTCGCCAGCGCCGCTTTCGCCACTGCTCACATTGAGCGGAGTGTTGTACTCCAACACCCGGTTGTTGTTGCTTCCATCGGCCACGTAGAGGTTGCCCGCGCCGTCCAATCCGACTCCAGATGGATAGCAGAGGTCATTGGCGGAGGACGGCCTGAGAGCGCCGATAGCGTCGCCGCCGTCGAAATTGCACGCGTTGGAGGTGAAGCTTGCGCCCTGGCCAAAGACTCGGGCGGGGGTGGCGCCGGTGCTCAGCGGGGCGTTGTATTCCAGCACCCGGCTGTTGCTTGCATCCGCCACGTAAAGGTTGCCCGCGGCGTCCACCGCGACTCCCTCCGGATAGCACAGGTCGATGGCGCTGGCGCCGTACCAATTGCCGCCTGTGTCGTAATCGCAACTATTCGAGGTGAAGCTCGCGCCCTGGCCCAAGACCACATTGGCCGGACCGCCCACGCACGGGAAGGTGTTATTGCAGGCCGCAAACGGATTCATGTACTCGAGCACCCGGCTGTTCTTTTCATCCGCCACGTAGAGGTTGCCCGCGCCGTCCACCGCGACTCCCTGTGGATAGCACAGGCTGTAGGCGCCGACCGTAGCGCTGCTGCCGTTGCACATAGAGGAGAGGAAGTCGAGCTGTCCGATCACGAGGTCGGCCGGAGCGCCGTTGGTGAACGCGCCCGCGTCCCTCCAGCCCAGCACCCGGTTGTTCTCTTCATCGGCCACGTAAACTCGATTTGGGGTCGCGCTGGCGTCGATCGCCACCGCTTCAGGGAAGTTCAGCCCCTGAGCGTCCACCAGGTTGGCCACGTTGTGTGCGAAATCATCCTGACCTAACACCAGGCCGGCAGTGGCGCCGCTGGTCAGCGGGGTGTTGTACTCGAGCACCCGGTTGTTGCTCTCATCGGCCACGTAGAGGTTGCCCAATGGGTCCACCGCAACTCCGGCTGGATAGCACAGGTCGTCGGCAGTGCTCTGGCTGCCGGAAAGACCGCTGTCGTAATTACACCCACCATCCAACGTGAAGTCCCCGCCTTGGCCGAAGACCATGTCCGCCGAGACATCGGTGGTCAGCGGGGTGTTGTACTCCAGCACCCGGCCGTTGCTCTGATCCGCCACATACAGATTGTCCGACCCGTCCACCGCGACTCCTGATGGACCGCACAAGTCGAGGGCGGTGGAGCTGCCATCGGCGGTGTCGTAATCGCAGTTATTCGAGGTGAAGCTCCCGCCCTGGCCAAAGACCATGTCCGCCGTGACATCGGTGGTCAGCGGGGTGTTGAACTCCAGCACCCGGTTGTTGACGTTGTCCACCACGTAGAGGTTGCCTAATCCGTCCACCGCAACTGCGGCTGGACCGCACAAGTCGATGGCGGTGGAACTGCCATCGGTGGTGTCGTAATTGCACAAATCCGAGGTGAAGCTTCCGCCCTGGCCAAAGACCAGGTCCGCGGTGACGTCGGTGGTCAGCGGGGTGTTATACTCCAGCACCCGGTTGTTGCTTCCATCCGCCACGTAGAGGTTGGCCGACGCGTCCACCGCGACTGCTGTCGGACCGCACAAGTCGATGGCGGTGGAACTACCATCGAAGGTGTCGTAATTGCACAAATCCGAGGTGAAGCTTCCGCCCTGGCCAAAGACCAGGTTGGCCGGACCGCCCACGCATGGGAAGGTGTTGCTGCACGCCACAAATGGATTTGCGTATTCCAGCACCCGGTTGTTGTAATCATCCGCCACGTAGAGGTTGCCCGACGGGTCCACCGCGACTCCCTGTGGATAGCACAGGCTGTGGGCGCTGACCGCGGCGCTGCTGCCGTTGCACAGAGAGGAGAGGAAATCGGGCTGTCCGATCACCAGGTCGGCCGCAGCGCCGTTGGTGAACGAGCCCGCGTCTCTCCAGCCCAGCACCCGGTTGTTGTCTTCATCGGCCACGTAAATTCGATTTGGCGTGGCGCTCGAATCGATCGCCACCGCTTGAGGGAGGTTGAGCCCTTTACCGTCCACCAGGTTGGGCAGCTTGTGTGTGAAATCCAACTGCCCCAGCACACGGTCGGAGGTAGTGCCGCTGGCGAGCACGATAACCGCATACAGTGCGACGGCAAACATCGCGGCCGCAATCCCGAAGCTGCGCCGATAGCGGCTGCCTGCGTGTCCAACTTGCCGATTCATCGCTCGCCCCCGGCTGGTACCACGGTTATGCGATTCCTACAAATAGTTATGCTATTCCTACCAACCAATCGCCATTCGCAGACGCGCGGTTGAGCGCGCCGGCCAGCCGCGCCGCATCAATGCGCGGCGGGAACCGCCGGAGCGGCGGGCGCTGCCGGCGCTGCCGGAGCGGCGGGCGCTGCCGGATGCTTCCCCAACATAAACCCCGGCATCTTCAGCTCTTCCTTCTTGGTGTAGCCGGCGGGCACGACAAATGTGTCAGCCGGAATGTCTTTCACCTCGATTTTGGTAACCGTGGTAGTGATGATGGTCGGTTTGAATTTGGCCAGCGCCTCATTCATTTTGGCCGCCTGCGCGGGGGGAAATCCGGGCGGCGGCTTGAACAGAGCTACCTTCCTGGTGATGGTCGATGAGACCGGGATTCCGTCCGGGACTTTGCCCTTGGGCACCAGGTGCGCGGGCCTGAGCTTATCGGCCAGCGCCTGTTGGAACGCGACGAACTCCTTTGCGCCAGGCGCGCCGCTTGCCACGCATTTGCTGACACTGATGTCGTGGTGAACAAGGATCAGGGAGCCCGCGTAATCCTGGCAGGCGTATCCGGCCACTTTATCAGTGGCGCCGGTGCTTTTTAATGCGATGCCGGATCCTTCCATCGCCATTTTCATCGCAAGCGTTCCGACGGGTGGAATCGTGAGCTGAGAGAACTGGTTGGTCTTCGGGGTGATGACGTAAATCGATCCGGCGTCGAGATCGGTAATGAGCTGCTCTTCATCGCCGTTGATGACTTTCTGCTTGTGACCCTGGACCATCACGGTCTGCTCAGTCTTCTGCTCGCTTCCCTGGTTGTTGACGACCATCTGCTCGGAGATTACGACCCCGGCCGACGCGGTGGTGGCGCAAATCGCAAAAGCCAGCGCAGTGGCCGCGGTGAGTGCGAGTTTCATACCCATTGCTCTCCTTACCAATTCCAATCGTTGAATTTTCGATATCATTCGCGCTCGCGCACTTTACGCGAAAACCGGCGGCGCGGAAATAGCTTCGGAGCCGGGATTCTTCGCTCCAGCAACTTCCGCTCTAGAATGACACAATAAATTGCCCCTGCTCGGAATGACAGAAAGAAGAAGAAGGAGGGGCGGGAATTCGGACGGCGGGCCATTGCTGACCCGCCGTCCGGTTACAAAGTTATAAGTTTCGACTCGCCCTTAGTTCTTGCAGGTGACCGTGTACGAGAGCGGAGTCCCGCCTTTGTCAGTAGCCGTGTTAACTCCTGCCAGCCAGCAACCCTCGGACGAAACCGACACGGTTGACGTAATCGAGTCGGCCGGTAGGCCGGTCCCGCTGCAGGTGCAGGTTGGTTGCGCCACGTTGGTGACATCAGTGCCGGTAGGGTAGTTGCTGGGGTCGCCCAGAGAATCTCCAGTGACCGGGTTCGTAGGCGACAGGCTGAGCGAGCAGGTCGCATCGCTCACCGCGGTCATCGAAACGTTGATGTCGCAGTCAGCCTGGCTGGCATTGGTGATGTTGACATACCCGGCTTTGGCCACGCTCTTGGTCGAGACCAAAGTGGCCAAGACCGAGACCAGAAGCTTAGGCGGAGCAAAGCCCTGCGCTAGCAGGTTGCAGGTGGACATCCCGCCGACAGGTACGATTCCGGTCGCGCCGCTTATCAGAGCGGTCGTGATTAAATACGATTGCGCATCTATCCCACCACCATACTGCACTCCGCTGGTCGAATACCCCGCACCCGCAGTCAGGGCAGAGTCGCAGTGCAATCCGGTTGTGCCGAGGGTCGCCAGTGAGTTGCTGGTACCGTCAGCAAATTCGGAAGCGGGCGTACCCGACGAATTGCCGTAGAAAGGAAGAACTTCTCCCGGAGTCGACGAGAAGCTGCAGTCGGCGTTGTTTGGTTGATTCCCCGAGCCTGCTACGACGTAGTTGTCGTTGGCGTTGAAGCTCAAAGTTCCGCCAGCCTGCCCTGGCGCCCAGATATCTATCGATCCAAGCACGCTCTCAGGAGCGCCCGTGATTGTCTGGCCAAGGAGGCCGACCGGCGCGGACTGACCGGCTGCAACGAGGTCGGTCGAATTTGCACCGACGGCTAAGCACTGTATGGCCCCCGCACCGTAATACGGCCTCGCGCCATAGGTGGTCGGGACCGGCACTGTCAATTGCCTCTGCAGCGTGATGTTCAGAACCGGAGCGCCATTTCCCGGCAGGGCGGTGTCGAGGGTGCCCGGGACGGCTGCTCCAACCAGAGTCGTGCTGCCCAGCCCGGCCTGGACCAAGAACCCAAAGGGGACGCCGCCGGCGCCGACCGTTGTGTCAAACCAGGTGTAATTCACAATACCTGACAGCATGAATGCCCCGTCGGAGCCGGGGCCGCTCACGGGCGCCAGGGTCATGCCCGTCATGTCGGCGCCGCTGGCGTTGCCGTCGAAGCACGGGGCTCCGTGGAAGCCCGAAATGGGTGAGTAGCAGTAGGAGGGCCCGAAAAATTCGCCAATCGGGTTGGTCTGGATGTCACCGGAGTTGTAGATCATCTCGCCGGTTGCGGTGCAACCGGTGGCGGTGCCGGCGGCGAAAGTGATGCTGCCAACGCCGACCGCTTGCGTGATCGCTCCGGGCAGGGTCGCGCTTCCATCCGCGGCAACGGCGCTAGGGTCCGCTCCGTTGATTATGAAGCCATAACTTTTTCCGCACGGCCCGGGTACGCCCGCGCGCGCTTGCGGGGCCGCCATCAAAGCGAGGCCGCCCGCTACAATTAGACACAAAACAAATCTTTTCATACATCCTCCCGAGACATTACTTGTGAGTTCGAAAAACTTTAGAACCCCAATCGTTCCCCAAAATTGCGCGCCCCCATAAATGAGAGCGTGTGCGACGCTCTGTCAAACCTCCTTTGTCACAACGCCCGCAGTCTGTACGGCAAACCGCGCGGCGCCGAAATAGCCTCGCTTACGCGTTGCGCCATGCTAACTAATCGCAACCCCGGACCTGCTTTATAGGCGCACTGTGGTCAGATGGTCAAGGAGCGCGGTCATCTTTATTTCATCAAAAGGCGTCAATCTACGTGAAATAGCAACTTATCGGCACTTCTTTTGGCAAATCCTGACCCAGGGTTGCGCGATTCGAGGCTCGAAGAGCGCGTGTGGTTTGTGCTCTTCAGAACCTCGCCTTCTCTTCAGAGCGTCGCGAGAGGTTTTTCGCTTGACAAATTTACGGGATACGGCCTAGGTTCGCATGTTCTCATTGGGGCGACGCTAGTGCGTTTTTATGCTGTCTGCTTGGGGAGGGAATTGTCGATGCGCTTCAACAAGTCGTTAACGCGGTCCGCCGCGTGCTTAAGTTTCTCGTTGCTGTTTCTGATTGCCGCGTTTGCGCGGCCGGCGTTGGCACAATCGAATGGCGCGCCCGAGCTGGAAATCCAAGCCAGCCCCAACAGTAAGCTCAACTTCGGACTCGAGTTCGGGAATGTCACTGTCGGGACTACCAGTTCCTCGCAGAGCATAACGCTGATCAACCGGTCTGGTAAGAAGGCGATCAAGATCAAGGAGATCGTTGTTAGATTGCCGTTCATCGAGACCGATGAGAACTGCGGTAGCTCGATCCCAGTGGGCGGTAGCTGTCAGATCGATGTCGCATTCCAACCGACCACCGCAGGGCTGGTGAAGCTAAAGCATGGGCTGGTCGTCAAAAGCTCAGCGTTAAACGGCACCCGACGCTATTTGCTTGAAGGAACTGGAATAGTTGGGCCGACGCCGACGCCGACCGTAACTATGACGCCGACGCCGACCGTAACTACGACGATCACGCCGACGCCGACGCCGCCGACCGCGACGGCGACGCAGACGCCAACCATTACGGCGACGCCAACGCCGACGCGGACGGCGACGCCAACGCCGACGCTGACGCCGACGATCACGCCGACGCCAAGCCTTACGCCGACGCTGACGCCAAGCGTTACGCTGACGCCGACGCCGAGCGTTACGGCGACGCCAACGCTGACGCCGAGCATTACGCCGACGGCGACCGTCGCAACGGCGACGGCGACGCCGAGCATTACGGCGACGGCGACGCCAAGCGTTACGGTGACGCCGACCATTACGGCGACGCCAAGCGTTACGGCGACGGCAACCGTTACGCCGACGGCGACTTCGACCGGCGGCGCAACGCCGACGGCAACGCCGACACCTGGACCCGAGGCGGGCAACATGCTGCTGGTGGGCGGCGACTCGGGCGGCCTGCTGGGACCCATCCATCTGGCGACCTCGACGGTGTCGAGCACGGCGGCCCAGCTTTACAACCCAACCACCGACAGCTTCACGCTGCTGAGCGGGCTCAACACGCCGCGCGAGTCGGCGGTATCGGTTGTGCTGCCTAACGGGCGGACCCTGATCGTGGGCGGCGAGACCTGCGCGGCGTCATCGTTTAGCGGCACCAGCGGCTTCCTGTGCGCAGCGCTGAATACCGCGGAGCTGTACAACGAGAACACAGGGTTGTTCACGTTTGCCGGCAGCGGCAGCGGCGGCATAATGACCACAGCGCGGATGGGGCCGACCGCAACCCTGATCGAGGGCAGCGGCACCGCGCTGGACGGGCAGGTGCTGATCGTGGGCGGCTCGACCGGCAGCTCGTACCTGGCGACCACCGTGCCGGCTGGAAATCCGGCTCAGACCGCGCTCAATACGGCGGAGTTGTACAACCCGGCCACCGACGCCTTCACCGCGGTAAGCGCGCCGATTCCGGGATGCCCGGCGGGAACGGCGCCCCCGACATGCACCAGCGGGCTTGCTTCGGTTTGCTCTCTGCCCGCAACTCTGAGTCCGATTGCGTCGACCAGTGAAGCCGGAACAATTGTAACCGTCACTATGCCGAGCGCGAACCCGGCGGGCCTGACCATTGGTGCGGGCGTTATAATTGCCGGCGTAACTTGTTCCAATTGTACCGGTGCTACGGGATACAACGGAGACTTCATCGTAACCGCCATCCCCACCAGCAACACCTTTACCTACACGGAGGCCGCCACGTCATTGAACGGTGGAACAGGTGGGACTGCCCAAGCCGGGAACATTGTGAACGCATCTGAAAGCGGAACAACTGTAACCGTCACCACCACGGCGAATCCGCCGGGCCTGATCGTTGGTGACAACGTTGCGATTTCCGGCGTAACCCCGGCGGCATTCGACGGACCAAGCTTCCCTGTAACCGCCATTCCTGACGGCACGCATTTCGCGTACACGAGCACCCTCTCAGGATTGGGCACGGCTGGGAGTAAAGGAGTTGCCTCAGCCAACACTTTTGAGTGCGGCATGGTGGACCAGGAGGCAGCGCTGATCCCCAACGACAGCGGCAAGGTGCTGGTGGCGGGCGGCGACTTGGTGACGTTTCTGGGTGAGTCGTCGAACCTGTCGTTCATCTTCAACCCGAGTACGCAGACCTTCACGCAGACCACCGGGTCGCTGAGCACCCCGCGCGAGCTGTTCGCGCTGGTGGCGCTGGATCCGTCGGTAGTTACCGGCCCGCTGGCCGGCGAGGTGGTGGCGTTTGGCGGGATCGAGGCTAATAGCGCCGTCTGCGCCACGCCGGGAAATATCGTTGCGATCACGCTCAACACGGCCGAAGTGTTCGATCCGGTCGCTGAGACCTGGAGCGTGCCGGCCAGCACCATGGGAGTGAAGCGGGCGGGATACGCGACCCTGTTCGAGACCGGCTCTCTGGTAGGCGAGGTGATCCTGCCCGGCGGCGTGGACGTAGAGGCAGGCACGTTCCCTTCGACCTGCGTGGCCACTACCTTACTCAAGCAGACGGCGCAGAAGGAGACCGACCTGTACGATCCGGCCACGGGAACGGGAGGCACCTTCAGCGCGACCGGCGCGCTCACTCAGGCGCGTGAAGGGGCGGCCCAGGCCGAACTCGGAGGGACGGGCGGCACCGCGACCGACTTGATCGCGATTGGCGGCGCCTGCACCGAGTCCCCCCCGAACCTAAACTCATTCGTGATTGGAACGGCGGGGGCCGGGTTGGTCAGCGCATGCGGCAGCAACGCGACCACCTACTACAGCGAGCTGTACAGCCAGTCGGGTAGGACCTGGTCGCTGGGACCGAGCTTCGCCGGCGGCGCCACTCCGACCAATAATCCGGCCTCGGCAGTGCTCCCATAGCTGGGGACATTCAAACAAAGTGACGCAACCGGCAACGCCGGCTCCCGAAAGGGAGCC
>NZ_DATCTO010000010.1 GCF_036567905.1 Candidatus Binatus sp. | reverse complement strand
CCACGGCGCCGGCGCAGGCGCGGTCGAGCCGGCTTTTCAACTCCGCGTCGCGGCCGGTCTGTATCGCCAGCTCTTCGCGCTGATCGATCAGGCGGCGCGCGGCGGCGTAACGTTCCCGTTCGCCGAGTTGCGCCTTGACGACCTTGTAGGTCTCGGCTTTTTTGGCTTGCCGGCGGGCGAAGCTGAGTTGACGCTCGATTTCACTGAGCACGTCGTCCACGCGCGCGAGATTTTCCTTCACGCGCTCGAGCTTGCGCTCGCTCATCTCGCGCCGGCCCTTGAACAGCGACAAGCCGGCGGCTTCCTCGACCAGAGTGCGCAGCTCGTGCGGCTTGGCCTGGATAATTTCCTCGATTCGGCCCTGCTCGACCAGCGAATAGCCGCGGCTGTGAATCTGCGCCGCCATGAAGAACTCGGTGATGTCCTTCAACCGGCACGGAATTTTGTTGAGCAGATATTCCGACTCGCCGGAGCGGTACGCGCGCCGCGTCACCGCGACTTCGCTGAGCGCCGCATACGGCTCGGGAAGCTGGCTGCCTTCTTCGGCCTCCAGCACGAGAGAAACCTCGGCCATTCCGGCGGCAGGATTGGACTCGTTGCCGGCGTAAATGAGGTCCTCGATGCTCTTGCCGCGAAGCCGGGTCGGCGCCTGCTCGCCGAGCACCCATCGGATCGCGTCGACGACGTTCGACTTGCCGCATCCGTTGGGACCGACCACCGCCGTCATCCCCGGCGCAAAACCGATCGTCGTCGAATCGAGAAACGATTTGAAGCCTAGTAGTTCAAGGCTCTTAAGACGCATGCTGCGCTTGCCTCCACCGCACCACCACCACCTTCCCAAAGCTTATCCCAAAGTACCCTGGGAGGGTCAAGAGCACCCCCAACATATCGTGTGTCGCCGGACAGCCGACCCCAGCAAATTGTGGATTTCGCCCGTTGGCACGGGCGGCCGGTATTAAAAAAGTGAAAAGCTGGACGCTAATCCTGGATGAGCTCGGTATTCCAATAAGCGCTATCGACCTGCGACAGGTAAGGCATCCATTCCCGGTACCGCCGCAGGCTGAACATCTCGGACGAAAACGGAGTCCACTCGGGGCGTCGCGGCCTGCGGAACAGATGCATCCCTGCTTCGTCGGGGGTGCGGCCACCCTTGCGCCGATTGCAGTGATGGCACGAGCATACGATGTTCTCCCAGGTGGACATCCCGCCACGCGAGCGCGGAATGATGTGGTCGAGGTTGAGCTCGGTGCGCGGCAATTTCTTGCGGCAATACTGGCAGGTGTTGCCGTCGCGGGCGAAGATGTTGAAGCGCGAGAATCGCACGTGGCGCTTGGGTACGCGCTCGTACGCCGTCAGCAAAAGGACCCGCGGCACGCGGATGAAGCCGTTTACTATCCCCAGCCGCTCATGTTGAACTTCGATTGACAAGTCGCGCCAACTGTCGAAGTCGAAGGTGCGATACTGCTCATCGACGGCCTTCGCAACGCCCTGATAAAGCAGCGCAAACGCGCGTTTTACCGAGGTAACGTGAACCGGGAGATACGAGCGATTGAGAACGAGGACCCTGCTGTTGAGCAGGCCCGCTCCCGGGAAATTGGGCGCAACCATGTCGGCCGCAGCAGACATCACAAGACGAGTATCGGCCCCCCGATACCATGTCAAGATACCCGTGGATTAAAAGCCCGTTATTGATGGTTTAATCAAGCTTGCTTGCGGTGGCCGGGCGTGCCTCGTATGATCGTGGCCAAGTTGTCGACGCCAAGGGTAAAACGATGTCCCACTGGACGCGGGCGCTTTCTTCATCGCTCGCGACGCCCGCGCGACAACTCCCGGCGATCGCTCTTCGCCACGCAATCACATCGAATTTGCCGGAATAGAGAGTCCATCTGTGAAACGAGAAATCGCAATTAACGCGTCCGCACTGGAGGTGCGGGTGGCGCTGCTCGAGGATAACCAACTCGCCGAATTCTACCTCGAGCGCAATCGCCAGGTTGGGCTGGCGGGCAACATCTATAAGGGCAAGGTCACGCGCGTGCTGCCCGGGATGCAAGCTGCGTTTGTCGATATCGGGCTGGAGAAGGCGGGCTTCCTGCACGTCTCGGATTTTTACGACGGAGTCTCCGCGCTCAACACCGTGGCGGAAGTGATCGGCGAAGAAGATGTCGAGACCGAGCCGATCGGTGACAACGAGTTTGCCGATGCAGAGATTAACCCGGCCGACGAAGCCGCCGCCAACGGCAACGGCGATCAAAGCGGGGCCGCGCGGCCATCGCGCGGACGGCGGCGCGGCCGAGGCCGCCGGACTCAGGCGCCACAGCGCTCGCGGCTTCCCATCGAGCAGCAACTGCGTCGCGGCCAGGACATAATGGTTCAGATCGCCAAGGAACCGATGGGCACCAAGGGCGCGCGGCTGACGTCGTCGATTTCGCTGCCCGGGCGCCATCTGGTCTATACGCCGGCCAGCAATCACATCGGAGTGTCGCGGCGAATCGCCAGCGCCGAGGAACGCGCGCGGCTGCGCGCCGACGTGGGAGAACTCAGGCCGCCGCAGGGCGGTTTCATCGTGCGGACCGCGTGCGAGGGCGTCAGCCGGCGCGAAATCCAGCGCGACGTCGCCTTTCTGACCAAGCTGTGGAGCTCGATTCTGCGCAAGAACGAGAGCATGCCGCCGGCGTCGATACTTTACAGCGATCTCGACGTGGCATTGAGAATCGTGCGCGACCTCTTTTCCAGCGAGGTGGACCGGCTATGGTGCGACGATCCGACAACCTACAGCCGGATCGTACAATTCGTGCAGAACTATATGCCGCGGCTGCGGGCGCGCGTCACGCTCCATGACGCCGCCACGCCGCTGTTCGATCGGTTTAATATAGAACCGCAGATCGAACGCGCGCTGGACCGCAAGGTCTGGCTCAAGTCGGGTGGCTACCTGGTTTTCGATCAGGCTGAAGCGCTGACCGCAATCGACGTGAATACCGGGCGCTTCGTCGGCAAGCGCAGCCAGGACGACACCATCTTCAAGACCAACCTCGAAGCCGTAGAGGAAGTAGTAAACCAACTGAGGCTGCGCAACATCGGCGGAATCATCATAGTTGATTTCATCGACATGGATCGCGAGGGCGATCGCAAGAAAGTCAGCGACGCACTGGCGATTGCGCTCAAGCGCGACAAGGCGCGGACCTCGGCGCTCAAAATTTCCGAACTGGGGCTGGTCCAGATGACGCGCAAACGCACGCGCGAGAGCCTGGAGAAACTGCTGACCGATACGTGTCCGCGATGCGACGGCCGGCGCGTCGTCAAATCGGTGCCGACTCTCGCAGCCGAAGTGCTGCGCGGGATTCAGCGCGAGGCCGTATCCAAGTCCGCGGGTGATATGCTGATCGTCAAGCTCAATCCCGAAGTCGCGCGTTACCTCTACGATCACGGGGCGAAGGATCTCGAGACGCTCGAGCATCGGCTCTCGACCAAGATAGTGCTGCGCTCGAACGACGGCATCGAACTCGGCACGTTCGAACTCGCGCGCGCCCCGGCCGCCGCCTAGCCCCGCAGGCAGCGTCGGGATCGTCCGAGGAAAGCACTAAAGGATGTCCCTCGGCGGGCGCCCATAATGAGATTGATTCTCGCTCTAACTATCGGCTTGCTCGAAGGCGCATCACCTACCGGGTATGGTATTTTTTTCTTGACTGGATGCGACGAACTAGATAGGTTTTTTCGACCATATGTATCTTTAGAAATTTCAGCCTGACCGAGTTATCGTTGTAGCGACGACATCCCGGCCACTGAGCCCGGAAGATGTCGACGCTAGCCGCAGCTATCCGCAACCATTTCGTCGCACCCCCATATGTCGAAGCGAAGGCTTCTTTCTATAGGAGCCCAAGGGATATTTTCGCTCAAACTATCGATTTGCTCCTGGGCGTAACGCCGGGGATAAGCGTTGCCATTATCGTGGTCACCTGCTTCTTTAGCTGGGGCCGCGCGGCTCTCGCTGCCAGCCCCGATCCAACCACCGACGCAACTTCGACGGCGGGGCCGGGTGCGGCGGCAATTCCCGCGGCGCAACCGACATCAAGCGCCACGGAGAAGGGGGCAAATGGGCCAAGCCAGATTTGGAATTGGCACGTTCAGAATACCGACATCGGGCAGGGCGACCCGGGTTTTGCAGCCAAGTACTCCGGCCCACAGAGCCTGAGCGGCAAGGGCGAGGTTCAGGAAACAGTTACGCTGGACTTGTTTGCCGGCGTGCGGTTATGGCGCGGCGCCGAGGCGCACGTCGACGGACTGATGTGGCAGGGATTCGGCCTGAGCAAAACCTTGGGCATCGAGGCATTCCCCAACGGTGACGCCTACAAAATCGGCACCGAGACTCCCTACTTTCAGTTTGCGCGCTTGTTTATTCGTCAAACCATCGGCTTGGGCGGCGAACAGGAGGCCGTGCCCGACGACCAGCTCACGCTTGCGGGCAAACAGGACATTTCGCGGATGACCTTCACCATCGGCCGGTTCAGCCCCCTGGACATTTTCGACCACAACACCTACGCGCAAGACCCGCACACCCAGTTTATGAATTGGGCGATGGTGGGCAACCTCACATGGGATTACTCGGCGGATCCCGTCGGATACACCACCGGAATTGCCGTGGAATTAAATCAGCCGAAATGGGCTTTGCGCTACGGATTTTTCCAAATGCCGCGGGTCCAGAATTCTTTCACGGCTGACGACCAGTTCCTCATGTGGCGTCCCAGCGGAGCCACTGGCTCAGCTGGCGCCGATGGCCCGTTCTTGCGGGCTTGGGGAATGGTGGTGGAATTTGAGCGCCGTTACAGCGTCAACGCTCATCCGGCGGCGATTCGGTTTCTGGCCTGGCTCAACGAAGCTGATATGGCCAGTAACCATGCGGCGACTGCCATTGTGCTGGCCAAAGGTCCGGGAGCGGATATCTCAGCGGCGCAAGCCTACCGCTACAAATACGGCTTTGGGTTGAACTGGGAACAGGAAGTTGCGGAGAACGCCGGCCTGTTTTCGCGCCTGGGCTGGAATGACGGCCACGAACAAGCGTGGACCTACAGCGATGCTAACTGGACGGCGTCGCTGGGGGTGAGCGTCAAAGGTGACAGGTGGCAGCGGCCCGGCGACACCTTCGGTCTTGCCGGCATCGTGAGCGGTGCTTCGCGCTCGAACCAGAAATTCCTGGAGGCGGGCGGCTTGGGCATACTTGCCGGCGACGGCGCGCTGACTTACGGCTGCGAGAAAGCTGTGGAAGCCTATTATGATTTCCCAATCTGGGAACCTGCCCATGTGGCCGTGGATTACCAGTTCATCAGCAACCCGGCATTCAATCGCGACCGTGGGCCGGTGTCCGTCTTCGGCCTAAGACTCCACTGGGAATTGTAATGAGCCAAATAGGAGAGCCGGCGTGACACAGGCTGAGCCGATCTCGGCGGAAAAGCTCAACATCCTCGCGAGGCTGTTCTATCAGCTGCGGAGGTCCGCCAAAGCGCTGCGGATGTTCGCCGTGATTGCGGGGCCGGGTATCATTGTCATGGTCGCTGACAACGACGCTGGAGGCATTACCACCTACACGGTGACCGGAGCCAAGTATGGCAACCACCTCCTGTGGTTCCTGATCTTGCTCGGCCCGGTGGCGTATTTCGTTCAGGAAATGACGGTGCGCCTCGGCGCCGTGACGAAGCGCGGCCACGCTGAGGCCATCTTCTGTGCCTTCGGATCGTTTTGGGGCTGGTTCTCGCTCCTCGACCTCGTCCTAACCGACTGGCTGACGATGATTACCGAATTCATCGGCATGACGGCGGCCATGAGCATCTTCGGCATCCCGGCCTGGCTGACGGTGATCGGCTGCTGGCTGGTCATGGGCGCCATGATCGTCACCGGGCGCTACTGGACGTGGGAGAAAATCGCCCTCGTGTTCTGCGTCGGGAACCTCATCTACATCCCCGCCGCATTCATGGTCCATCCGTCGCTCCATGACATCGTTCGCAACAGCCTCATCCCCCATTTTCCGCCCGGCGGTTTCACCAACGACCTGTTCTTCGTGCTCATGGCCAACATCGGCACCACCATCGCCCCCTGGATGCTCTTCTTCCAGCAGAGCTCCGTCGTCGACAAGGGGTTGCAGGAGAAGGACATCTCGTTCGAGCAATGGGACACGGCCATTGGCTCGTTCCTGACCGTCATCGTCGCCATCTTTCTGATCATCGTCTGCGCGAAGCTTCTGCCGGGCAAGCCCGTCGAGAGTGCGGCGCAGGCCGCCATCCAGATCATGCCGCTGAACAAGTACGTCGGCATGATCATCGCAATTGGCCTGTTTGACGCCGGACTGCTCGGCGCCATCTGCATCTCCCTGGCGAGTTCGTGGGCTTTCGGCGAGGTATTCGGGTGGGCGCATTCCTTGAACCGAAAGATTCAGGAGGCTCCCTGGTTCTATGCCTACTACTTCTTCGACTTGGTGCTGGCTGGAACCATCGTCTTGATTCCCAAGGCGCCCCTCGTACTCATCACGCTCTTCGTGCAGGTCATCGCCACGACCCTGCTCCCGGCCGCACTGGTGTTCCTGATCCTGCTCCTCAACGACCAGCAGACGATGGGGAAGTACGTGAACACCACCTGGCAGAATATCGTCAACATCAGCATCGTGGTTGTCATCATCGTGGTTTCGACCATGTACGGTGTCAGCACTCTCTTCCCCAATCTGCTGCAGTAGCGCTTAAGGCAGGAGACGCATGAACGTTCTGGCCGTCGTATTCAAGAGCCTGGTCACCGGCGTGAGAACCATCAATAGGAAGTACGCCACGCCACAGATCGAAATGACGTTGTTCGTGAAGGTCTGTCTGCTGACGCTGCGGCTCTACCTGTTTCTCCTGGTTGGCCTGATGGCGTACAAATTCATCGTCAGCCTGAAGTGAGGGGATCATGAGCAACGCACCTGCCGGCAAACTCAGCGCGCCTGAGCGGACCTTCAACCTGAGCGCGGTCGTGCGTATGCCAGTGATCGCGAAGGGCGAACGCGTGGGCAGCCTGGACGAGTTCGTCATCGTGGACAGAGACAAGTATGCGGAGGTCACGCACCTGTCGATCAGCCGGCCGTTCGGGCGGCCCCGTCTCGTCGTCCCGTGGGAGACGGTCACCTCGTTCGATGACGATAAAGTGGTCTTGGAGATTGATGCCGTGGAGTCGTATGCCGACGCGTTCCCGCCGTCTGCACTTTTGTTGAAGGACTATATCCTCGACAAGAAGGTGCTCGACCAAAAGGGGCGGGAGCTCGCGGTCGTTTACGACATCGAGTTGGCCCTCATCGACCACAAGCTCCTCGTGGTGAACGTCGACCTGAGCACGGCCGCGATGCTGCGTCGGATGCGGCTGGGCTGGCTCGCTAAGTTCTTCGCCAAGCCCGCCGCCAAGGGCAACGGGGACCGGGTTCCCTGGAGGTACGTAGCGCCCCTGCCAGAGACACTCGGGAGCTTCACCGGCAGCGTAAAGCTCAAGGTGCTGCGGGCGCAGCTCTCCGAGATCCCGCCGGTCGACCTCGCCGATGTCCTCGAGGAGCTGGGGCATGAGCCCCGGATGGCGATCTTCGCGGGGCTGGACATAGAGAAAGCCTCCGACACGCTCGAAGCGCTCGACCCCAAGGTGCAGCGGGAGATGATTGCGTCGCTCGACAAAGAGAAGGCGGCGCAGCTCATCAACGAGATGACCCCCGGTCAGGCGGCAGATCTCCTGGCCGTTCTGCCGTGGTGGGACGTCCATGCACTGACGCAGCTGTTCGCCGACAAGGAGAAGGCGGCCAAGATCGCGGCCATCCTGGAGAAGCAGGACGAGAGAGTCATCCATTTCGTCACCTCAGGGTTCCTGAGGTTCGCACCGGACAAGACGGTCGCACAGACATGCGCCGAATTCGCGCGGGCGGCGAAGCGCAACGTCGAGATCACCTACATCTACGTCATTGACGAGGGAGACCGGCTCCTCGGAGTGGTAGACAGCAAGGCATTGTTGCTGGCCGAGGGGACGGCCCGGCTGCGCGAGATCATGAACACGAAGGTGGTCACCCTCAGTCCCCAGAGCACCCTGCGAAACGCCTCCGAGCTGTTCGCGAGATATTTGTTCCGTGCTTTTCCGGTCATCGATGAGGGCGGCAAGATCCTGGGCGTGCTCCCGTATCGCGACGTGGTGGCGCTGCGGCATCGCTACGTGGAATAGGACCGCCAGGTGACCCTCCATGTCCTCGTCCTCGTGAACGCCGCTCGGCGCGGTCACCGCCACCGCTGTGCTGAGCGGCGCCGCGAAAAGGCAAAGCTCTCGAGCCGCAGTTGTAACGCAATCTTCACGACGGGAACCCTGTATGCATAAATGAGCTCGGCCAAGACTTCAGCAAACCGAGCGATCGCTGGATGGAAATGCGCGTTGCTCCACCAGTCAACAGCAGGAAATGTGCTCCACCGATTTGATCGCCAGGATTGATAATGGCGAGCTCGGTGCCGACAGCGGCCTGGCCCGAAGCGGCGGCAGCGGACGCAAATGAGCGGAACCAGCAGGAACGGTTTCAACCGAAGCTTTTCGGCCAATCAAAAGTAGCGTAGCTCTGGGCTAAGTGCCGCGGAGAGGCGTGGGCAGTTATGCGCAGCTCCCAGAGGGAGAACGATGAACAGATTCGACCGGTTGTTTTGGAGCAGGCTCTGGCGTCTGGCTAAGCCCTACTGGGTATCCGACCAGAAATTTGTCGCATACGGATTGTTAGCCCTCACCATTCTTTTGAGCGGTTCCATCAAGGCCGGCAACGTCGTGTTCAGCTACGTAAACCGCGACCTGATGACGGCGCTGGCGGAAAGAAACGCGCCGGTTTTTTCTCACAAGATACTGCTCGTAATCATCTACAACCTGGTGGCGGCGCCGATCGTCGCTGTCGACGCATACGTGGCCGCAAGATTGATGATTAACTGGCGGCAATGGCTGACCGAGCAGTTTTTGGAAAAGAGCTTCCACGATCGCGCCTTCTACCGAATCAGCTCCGACCCGAGCATCGACAATCCCGACCAGAGAGTGAGTGAGGATCTGCTCACCTTCACCAACTTCACGGTGGGGTTCGTGATGCAGGTTCTGCAGGGTCTGGTTACCGCAGCGTCATTTCTGGTCGTGCTATGGCTGATATCCCCGATGCTGGTCGGTGTGCTTGCAGTTTGCGTGGGCGGGGGCTCGATCCTGACCATCGTTATCGGCCGGCCGCTGATCGGAATCAATTTCGCACAGCGGCGGCGCGAGGCGAATTTTCGTTACGCCCTGGTGGGCTTGCGGGATAACGCGGAAGCGATCGCGCTTTACGGCGGCGAGCGGCGCGAACAAGGCGAGTTGCTGGAGCGTCTGCACGCGACGATAAAAAACTTCAATCTGCTTATCTCCTGGCAAAGGAACCTGGCGTTCTTCACTTATGCTTACGATTTCCTGCTGCCGCTGCTGCCCTATTTCATTCTCGCGCCATCTTTTTTCGCCGGCAAAA
Source organism: Candidatus Binatus sp. (assembly GCF_036567905.1). NCBI lineage: Bacteria > Candidatus Binatota > Binatia (SeqCode) > Binatales (SeqCode) > Binataceae (SeqCode) > Binatus (SeqCode) > Binatus sp. (SeqCode). Next base: position 24,375 of record NZ_DATCTO010000010.1, on the reverse strand, counting down.
TCGAGTTCGGCAAGATCACCCAGGCCAGCGGCGCCTTCATCACGCTGCGCACCTCGTTGTCGATAATTATCGATCAATTCAATTCATTGAGTAATTTTGCGGCAGTGGTCGAGCGGCTCGGCGGATACCTCGAGGTGGCCGAAAAAGGGCAGCTTGCGCAAGCGACGGTGGAGGTCGTCTCGGCCGAGGCGATCCACCCGGATATCAAGACGCAAATCGAAACCGTCGAGGCGCCGCGCTTCGCGGTCGAGCAGCTTACGCTCAAAACTCCGGACAACCGCAAGACCCTGGCGCGCGCGATGTCATTCGAAGTCGCCGCCGGTGAGGGTCTGTTGATTGTCGGTGAAAGCGGGGTTGGCAAGACCTCGATGCTGCGGGCGGTGGCGGGACTGTGGCGCTCGGGTAGCGGGCGCATCATTCGGCCTCCGCTCTCCGCTATGATCTTTCTGCCGCAGCGGCCTTACATGATTCTCGGCTCGCTGCGCGACCAGCTCTGCTATCCGCACGCGGGCAAAGTGAGTGACGATGAACTCATCGCGATTCTCAAGATGGTCAACCTCAAAGCTTTGCCCGAGCGGCTTGGCGGCTTCGACGCAGAGGTCAAATGGGACGACCTTCTCTCGCTCGGCGAACAACAGCAAATCGCCTTTGCGCGGCTGCTGTTCAATCGCCCCGAGTACGCATTTCTGGATGAAGCTACCAGCGCGCTGGACGCGGGCAACGAAGAGTTCCTCTACGACTGTCTCGCATCGGCCAAGATAAACGTGGTGAGTGTGGGCGACCGCCATAGGTTGTCCCGCTACCATCACAAGATGCTCGAGCTGCTGGGCGACGGAGACTGGCGGATGACTTCGCGATGACGGTGCGAAGTCCCACGATCTTTGGTTCCCCATATAACTCAATTTAACCTAGTCGCGGCACTTACTGATGTATATCGGCCGGCAACAGAGTAGAAGATTAGACAGGAGCTTGAGCAATGAAATACATAACTAATTCCGCAGTGGCTATTGGTGTTGGTATTGCGATGATGTGGCTGGCCGGCTGTACGCCTACTACTCATGTCACGGAAACCACGACGACCAGGGAATACGATACCACGACTCCGCCCCTGATGGCGCCGGCCGCGAATGCAAACACGACCACGACCACCCAGTATGACAACGGCACCGTGCAGCGGACCTATACCCAGCCGGCGCCCTACGCGCCTCCCGATCAGAGCACAACCACGGTGACGACTGATACAAACAACGGAACCGTGCAGAAGCAGACCACCACGACGTATCCAACGCCGTAAGCACTCATTGAATAACAGACCGAGGAGAATATCATGTTGCTATTAATCATTATCTTGATTCTGTTGTTCGGCGGCGGCGGTGGTTACTATGGTTATAGTAACTACGGTCCCACCGGAGGTATTGTGCCGATTATACTAGTCGTGCTGGTGATCTGGTTGCTGCTCGGCCGCGGCGGTCTCTGACGGTTCGGTTGGAGCCGAGGAGATATCAACTAGATTCGTCGGGTTCTGTTACCCGTGTAACCAAGCCGTACGGTGGTCTAGTGGACCTATTTGCCTCGCTGGCGTAGCCTAGAAATTTGCACAGGTAAGGGTCGTGGTAGCCGGGAAAGCGCCTGAGGAGTATCCCGCGTGACTTTAGTCAATATTGTCGTGATCCTGGTCGTGGTCGGGTTGGTGATGTGGCTAATCAATACCTATATCCCGATGGCTGGGGCTATCAAGAGTTTGCTCAACATTGTCGTGTTCGTGGTTGTGTTGATTTGGATTTTGCAAACGTTCGGCTTGATCGGAGCTATCCCCGGACTCAAGATGCCGGCGCTGAAGTGATCGGCGATCGCCTGCAGATGAAACTGAATGTAAATCGGCAAGTAAAAAATCAGCCGCCCCATGAGCGGCCGTTCTTCGAGCAGCCAAGCGGCATTCGTCGCGAGGCGATGAGCGAAACGGCGAGCACCCGGGAGACTCCCCCCTTCCGTGGTGCTCGCCAAATATTTCCGCGCCTGGAGTCAGTCGAAACCAACAACCACGCATAGCAACCGGGGAGATCAGGGGTAAGAAGAATGACAATGGAAGAAACCGCGAATTCCACGGTTCGAAACGCAATGGATCAGGGCCGTCAAGCGGCGGACAAGGCCGCGCAGGCAGTCAAGGACGGCTACGACGCGGCGCAGCAATTCGTCAAGGACCAGGGAGCAGACTTTGACCTGCGCGAGTTCGTGCGCCGTGAACCGTGGCTGGCAATCGCGGCTGCGTTTGCGGTGGGCTACGTCGCGGCGCAGATCGTTCGGCGCGTTTCCTGAGCGGGCGCGCCATGAATAGTTCGGCAGAGGCCATCTTGGCGGATGCGGATGAGCGGCTGCGGCGGCAGGAACGCAGCGTCGGCGAATTCGTCAGGGAGGAACCGCTGACTGCGCTGGCGATCGCCGGCGCGGCGGGATTTATTCTTGGCGGAGGAGCCAACAGCCGCATCGGGCTTGCGCTTGTGACCATCGTGGGACGGATCGCGCTGCGCGGGGCAGCCACCAGTTTCATCGTTGGCCTGGTCACCGGCGATGGCGGCAGGCAAGACCCGGAGCGCGCAAAGGCTCGCGGCGGAAACCACCACAATGGAAAACATGACGACGCAAGCACAGATTTCCGCGATCCAGATTGAGCGCAACGACGCGCGCCAGGACCTGCACGACACCTTGACCGAGGTCAATGCGAAAGTTGGACGCGCGGAAGGCGGGATGCGCCCCGATCATGTCATCGAGAGCCACCCCCTTGGAGCTTCGTTGATGGCTGGGGCGCTGGGCTTTCTGTTCGGCTCGATCGTCAACAACCGCGGCGCGGGTCCGGTCGTGATCGCAGCGTTGCTCGGCGTCGCGATCTCAAAACACGGGTCAAACCAGCGAAGTTGAAGCGTCAAGAACCCGCGACCCACGACTGATCCCATGTCGGAGAAACAATCTCACACCGCCAACGGCCCGCCGGAGGCGGCCTTGCAGGATTGGCCGACGCTGGTGAGCAGGGCGGTGGACGACGTAACGCGCATCCTTCAGTCCGAGGCCCACATGCTGCAGACCAGCGTGGCCGCCGCGCTGGAGGTGCAACTGGCTAATGCAATAGCTACTCTAACGGTGACCGCAGTGATGATTTGCGGCGCGGTATGCATTGTGTGCGCCGCGATACTGCTGCTTCACGAATGGCTGCCGCTATGGCAGGCGTTCGCAATCGCGGGCGCCGCCATCTTGCTGATCGGGATCGCGATTCACGCAATCATGAGGCCTGCGGCCGGGCTCAAACCCGCGCAATCATAACCCAATGAAGCCAATCGTAATCGTCGGTGTGATTATCGCCCTGCTCGGAGTGTTGGGCCTCGCGATACCGGAGTTCACCACCAACGAGACCAGGAACGTCGTGACCCTCGGCGACTTGAAGATCCAGGCCAACGAGCCGACTTCCCACAGCGTGCCGCCAATTGTCAGCGGCGCCGCGATTATCATCGGCCTGGTTCTCGCCGGCAGCGGCCTCTATCGGAAATCATGACGGCTTGAACGACCAAGGCGCCGGTTTCTTTTCAAAAAAGGACTCGAGGCCCGAACGCGTTTCGTCGCTGATGTGGGGCGCTGCGGTATACTCCGTCATACTCATGGCTATCGCCTGGCCGGAAAATTTGCACATCAATGACTTGGTAATGGCCTCCGCTTTCGGCGCATTCATCGCGATCGCATCTGCCCATGCAAGCGCGGAGTCCATCAGCTGGCCGGCGGGTACGACCTGATTGATCAGTCCGAGAACTTTCGCCTGATCGGCGGTCACCAATTCGCCGGTGAGCAGCAGATATCTCGCGACGCGTTCGCCCACCAGTCGCATCAGATGGAGGATTACCATCCCCGCCTGAATCCCATGCCTCATTTCGGTGTAGCCAATTCGTGCGCTGTCGGCGGCGACCGCCAGATCGCAGGCGCTCAAGAAGCCGGCGCCGTTACCAACCGCGATTCCATTGACGGCCGCTATGGAAGGCTTGCTCAGGCGATAGACGCGCTCGATCAACGCCTCGCCGCGAAGCGCACCCTCCCAGACCTTGCCGGAATCGTCGATGCGTAGCTGGTCGAGGATTGTGCGCAGCTCGCCGAGGTCCATTCCGGCTGAAAATGCGGAACCGGCGCCGGTGAAGACAAGCGCGCGCACGCGCCGATCCTCTTCGGCGCGCGCAATCGCGGCCATGAGCGCGTCGATCATTGCGGAACTCAGGGCATTGCGATGCTCGGGGTTGTTGAGCGTGATTATCACGGCCGGGTATCGAGTTTCGTACAAAACGATTTCATCCGCCATGCTCTTGATCCTTTGTCGCCCACCTTTGCTAAAATCAGTCGATGAAAGACTAATGGCCTGTAACCGCTAAATCAAAAGGCAGGCTGCCGGCCATGCTCCGACCGCGCCAGGGCGGGCCTGTTTTCGCCTTCGGAACTTGCTTGACGAGATTCTCTCGGTTCATTGAGTCGGCTACGATGCGTTGAGCACGGCCGCACGGAAAACCACCGCTCGACTTGGAGCAATGCCTTGACATTGCGCGGGACCCGGCAGGCCTTGCGCAAGGATAACCATCGATGATCGATCAGAAGCCGCTGCGCGGTGTCCGCGTGCTGGACCTGACGCGCGTATTGGCCGGTCCGTTCTGCACGATGAATCTGGCGGACCTCGGCGCCGAGGTAATCAAAATTGAGATGCCGGGCGGCGGCGACGACTCGCGCAGTTTTGCGCCGATGATGCCGTCGGGCGACTCGGCCTACTTCTACAGCGTCAATCGCGGCAAGCGCAGCGTCACGCTCGACTTGCGGATCGAAGAGGGCGCCGCGATCTTTGTCGAGCTGGCGGCGAAGGCGGATGTAGTGGTCGAGAATTTCTCGCCGGGCACGATGGATCGTTTCAAGCTCGGCTACTCGCAACTCAAAGCCGCCAATCCGAAGATAATTTTGTGCTCGATCTCGGGTTTCGGACAGACCGGGCCGATGACTTCCGCGCCCGCCTACGACATCGTGGCGCAGGCGCTCGGCGGCACCATGAGTATCACCGGCAATCCGGGCGGCGAGCCAGTCCGATGCGGCGTGTCGGTGGGCGATCTGTCGGCGGCGCTATACGGCGTGATTGCGATCATGTCGGCGTTGCGGGTGCGCGATCGTGACGGGGTCGGCAATCACGTCGATATCGCGCTGCTCGATTGCCAGGTGGCGATGCTCGAGGACGCGCTGGCGCGCTACTCGGTGTCGGGCAAGATTCCGGGGCGGCTCGGCACGCGGCATCCGTCGATCACGCCGTTTCAACAGTTTCACGCCGCCGACGACTACTTTGTGATGGGTGCGGGCAACGAGGCGATCTGGCTGCGCTTTTGCGACGTGATCGCGATGCCGCAACTCAAGGACGATCCGCGATTTCTGACCAACTCCGATCGCACCGCGCACCATACCGAGCTCGAGCTGATCCTGGCGCGCGTCTTCGCGGCCAGGCCGCGCGAGCATTGGTTGCGCCTGCTCGCCGACGCGTCGGTCCCGTGCGCTCCAATCGCCAACGTCGAGGAAGTCACCCGCGATCCGCATCTGGCGGCGCGCAACATGATCCTGCACGCGGACCATCCGGATTTTCACGGCCTGATCGTGCCCGGCTCGCCGCTCAAGAGCGCTGTCGATGGCGACGCCGATATCCCCTCGACTCGCGCGCCGCGGCTGGGCGAGAACACCGACGAGGTGCTGGCGAGCGTGCTCGGCTACGACTCTCAGCGGCTGTCAGAACTGCGCCGGCGTTGTATCATATAGAGCTAATTTGACGAGCAGGCGGTCAACTTCGCGGCGATGGAAATAATGACCGGCGCGGGGTAGCGCTCGGAGCGGCGATGATGTGTATCGGGATCGGCCAGGGTATCGCGACGGTAATCGAGCAGGTATGAGCAGCAGGCAACAAGTATTGCGCGCGCTCGCCGCAATCATCGCGCTGGCGCTGATCGTGGGTGCATTCTACAACTTCAACTTCACGCTGCGCGAAGAGCCCGCGCCGCTGCTGCGGCTCGACACGCCGCAAGCGAACCCGTCGCCGGCGGATGAGGGCCTGGATTTCAGCGCGCCCGGGCTCGACGGCAAAGAAATCGACCTGAGCCATTACCGCGGCCATCCTGTGATCGTCGATTTCTGGGCGACCTGGTGCGGGCCGTGCCGCAAGCAGATTCCCGAACTGGTCTCACTCTACAAGAAATACAACAAGTCGCGCGGACTGGTGATAATCGGGGTCTCGTGCGACCTGATCCAGGGCGACGGGGTGCGGGCAGTCGCGCCGTTTGTCGAAAAGTTCCGGATCAATTATCCCATCGCGCTGGCCGACCAGCGGCTGGTCGATAGCATGAGCGTCGAGGCGATACCGACGACGCTGTTCGTCGGGCCTGACGGCAAGCTGGTTTCGCGAATAGTAGGCGCAGGCCGTGCGGGCGAGATCAGCGCAAGAGCAAAACAACTGCTCGACGGCGTCAAGGGTTACGGCTCGCCGGCCAAGCCCGGGGAGAACAGCGGCCACGTCGTGAACATTTCGGTCGTGAATTAATTTCGGCGCAACTGGCAGCGGTGACCCCTGCGCCCTGGTCAGGAAAAAGAATCACGCAGGAGGGCGCGAAACCCCGCAGGGATCGGGGCTGCTGCTGGTGGATTCACGAGCGTGATGCGGGTTAAGATGCCGGTTCTGTGATGGACCCGAAGGAAATTGAGACGATGATTGCGCACGGGATTCCTGACGCGCAGGTCGAGGTGCGCGACTACACCGGCGGCGGAGACCATTTCGAGGCGCTTGTGGTGAGCCCGAGTTTCGAGGGCAAGGGTCTAATCGAGCGGCATCAACTGGTCTATCAGGCGCTGGGCGACGCGATGCGCGCGCGGGTGCATGCGCTCACGCTCAAGACGCTGACGCCGGCGCAGTATCAGAACCGGAGGTAGAGGAATCAAATGGCGGACATAATCGAAAAAATCGAATCGGCGGTCAAAGAAAACAAGGTCATGATTTTCATGAAGGGCGACCGCAGCTTTCCGCAATGCGGTTTTTCGGCGGCGACGGTTGCTATTTTCGAGGGCTTGGGCGTGCCGTTCGCGACCGCCGACGTGCTCAGCGATCCCGAACTGCGCGACGCGATCAAGCGCTACAGCAACTGGCCGACGATTCCGCAGGTTTTTATCAACGGCAAGTTCGTCGGCGGCTGCGATATTATTCGCGAGCTGCACGAGACGGGCGAGCTCGAGCCGATGGTGAAGGCGGCGCTCGGGGAAACGGCGCGCCAGTAGCAAGGACACGCAGGGTTGCCATTGCGGGGTCGTTCGGGCGTCGGGCCCGCTCGCGATAATGTCACCGCCTGCCGGAATTGGAATTGCCACGGTATTCGCATTGGCTGGATCGTCAGACGCAAAGTGAATTTTCGTCAGCCATATTGACTTTGCGCGCCCCTGTTGTAGCTTTCATACCTATAGAGTCGTCGATTTTGGCTTGCGCCCCGTCGCGCAGACTAATCGCTGGAGATATTGCTACCGACTTTTTCACTGGTTCACTGGTTCCAGGAAAATCTGGCAATGAGGCCAAGGTGATCTGATGCCTGCATGCAGGCAATGCGGCAAAGATAACGCGGAGGGCATGGCCTTCTGCGGTTACTGTGCGACCCCGCTGATGAGGCCGGCAATCAATCCCGTATCGCCATCGCCGGGTGGCGATCGCGTTTCTTCGCCATCGATTCGCGGATCGTCGCCGCAGCCCAAACCGTTCAAGCCTGAAATTCGCACGCCGGTGATCCACACGCCGGCATCGCCAACCCCAAGCGACGGGGGCGAGGACAAAAACAAGCGCGGATTCGAGTTGATTCCGTGGAGCGAACTTTCACCCGCTCAGAGGGCAGGACGATCGATCGCCGCGGCGGTCGTGTTGCTTCTGATCTTTTTCCTCGTTCGCGCAATGTGGCGCGGAGTCGGTGGTGCGATGAGGGGATCGGGTGAAACCACGTCTTCGGCTCAAGGTTCCGGCGTTCCGGTTACCGAAGGCGACCGCAAGGACGGGATCGAATCGCTGTGCAAGGTATTTCAGATCTACGGATTGCCAAAGAACGACCAAGATGCGGCAGAAGCGGCGCGCAACGCCGCTGAATTGTTCAAACTCGCCGGCAATCAGTCGCCCGAGCGCAGCGCGTACATCCTGACCACGATTGTGCACGAGTTCCGCAGCGGCAAATTGTCGCAATCCGACTGCGCGGAGGCCGGCGCGCCGATCGCCACGACGCAGGACAGCACCGGCAATTCGGCTCCCGCTACCGAGAGGTGAGCACGGGCCCCGGCCCCTGCACCGGGGCAAGGCTTATTGAATTGCCCGGGGGCGGGCGGTCGTCCAGTAATAGATCGGCACGCCGCTCAGTGCGATCAGCAATCCCGGCCAGGTGAAGCGGGGCTTCAGAATCAACAAATCGACCATCAAGGCCGAGGCCGCGACCACGTAGAGCGCCGGCACGAGAGGATAGCCCCACGCGCGGTACGGACGCAGGGCGCCCGGGAGCCGCCGGCGCAGCACGAACACGGCCGACACTGTCAGCACGTAAAACATCAACTGCGCGAAGATCACGTAATCCAGCAGTTCGGAATAAGTGCCCGACAAGGTTAGAACCGCCGCCCAAATCCCCTGCATCACCAGCGCGACGGCGGGTACGCTGGCGCGATTGAGGCGACCGGCTGCGGCGAAAAAAACCCGGTCCCGGGACATCGCGTAAATCACGCGCGCACCCGTCAGGATCAGTCCGTTGGCGCATCCAAAGGTGGAGATCATCACCAGGATTGCGGTGATCTTCGCGCCCGCGCCGCCCCACACGACTTGCATCGCCGCGGCGGCCACGCGATCACCCGATGCATGCGCGATTCCGCGCCCCACTACACTCGCTGCGGCCGCATTTCCCGACGCGGGCAGCTGACAGAGGTAGGCAACGTTGGTCAGGATATAGAGCGCAATCACCACCCCGGTTCCAAAGGCAAGCGCCAGGGGAAGATCGCGCCTGGGATTGCGGACCTCGGCCGCCGCGAAGGTGACGCTCGCCCATGCGTCGGCTGAAAACAGCGCACCCACCATCGCAGCGCCGAACACGCCCACACCAGCAATTGACATGGAACCGGTGCCAAGCAATGCGGTTGAGCTGCCGAAATTGGCGTGAAGCGCGACTGGATTGGGCGCGATCAGACATCCAACCGCGACCATCAGGCATAGCGAGAGAATTTTGGCTGTGGTGAAGGAGTTTTGCAGCCACTTGCCCATATTGAGGCCGCGCAGATTGGCCCCGGTGAGCATCGCGATCACGGCGATCGCGCCCGCGCGCTCGCCCGACAGTCCGGCGCCACCGACGCCGATCCAGAGGTTCGAGCCAAGCACCGGCCACATGACGCCCGCGAATCGTGCAAACGCAACTGCGACGGCCGCGATCGTGCCGGTCTGGATGACGAGCAGCAGCGTCCATCCGAACATGAACGCCCACATTCCGCCGTAGGCCTCGCGCAGATAGACGTATTGTCCGCCCGCCTGGGGCATCATCGCGGCGAGTTCGCCGTACGCGAGTGCGCCCGCAATCGTCATCACGCCCGCCACCAACCAGACCATCAGCAGCGCGGCGGGAGTACCGACCTGACGGGTGATATCTGCAGAAACGATGAAGATGCCCGAGCCAATCATCGAGCCGGCCACCAGGGTCACGGAGTCGAACAGTGAAAGCCCCGGCTTCAAGTGCTCGGAGGAAGCGGCAGGTTCGGGTATGGTAGTCGCCATGGCGAACGCATCGTAGCACTAGCATCGTGTGGAAAAACCAGCCCGGAAAACTTCAGCTTTGGGTCCTCGTTGATCTTATTTGCAAACAGGACTTAGCTGGAACTGGTCCAGGAAAACGCTTTGCAACCGGAGGCGACGGATGCCGACTAAGAAAAAGACCGCGAAACGGAAGAAGCCTGCGAATCCCGCGCTCAGGCAACTCGAGCAACTGCGCAAGACCGCCAGGATGCTGCGGGTCAAGCTCGAACGCGAGACCAGGGCGCGAAAGATCGAAGCCCGCGTCAAGAGCGAGGCGCAAAAGGCCCGCGCGCTACTGGCATCGCAGATTGCGGCGCTGCGCGACCAGGGACGCAAGCTCGCCACCGAGCTAAGGTCGGCGCTGGGAGACGCCAGCAAGCGCGACGCAGCCCGCCAGCAGGCGATGGCCAAGATTGCGGAGCTCAGGGCGGAGTACACGAAGAAGTCTGCGCAGCTGAGGTCAGAGTTGTCGCGGACGACCGCGGAATTGGCGCGCAAATCGGAGGAACTGAAGAAGCTTGCGGGAGAAGCGGCGCATCGCGCGGTCGAGATAATTCGCGGCGAAGAGCATCACGCCGCGCCCGAAGCGGGTGCGAGTTCGCAACCGCACAAAGAAGCCCCGCCAGATGAAACCGGGGGCAGCAGATATGAGAAGGAACCCGATGAAGAGCAATAGATCGCGGGAGTCGGCCGCGATGCTGCGGGCGGACTGAGAGTTTATTTGCCGAGATGACGCGGGGCGAGACTCAAGCTCGGACGCGATAGGGTCCGAGTCAGGGGTTCGGCGGGTTCCTGCCGAGGAGCGCCCGGTCAGCGAGTCTCCCGCGCGCCGACGGCTCTAGACGGCGCGCGGGAACCCGCCAGGAACGAGAAAAGTACGTCGTCGTCAGGGTGACCGCATTGATCGGTCACCGCAACGAATCAAGCGCCAGGCAATGCTACGGACTAGCCGGAGCGCCAGGTGCTCCCGGCGCGCCAGGTGCTCCCGGTGCGCCAGGTGCTCCCGGAGCGCCGGTCTCGCCCGTCGCGCCGGTTGCCGCCGCGGCGGGGCTGGCCGCCTCGGCGGGTGCAGCCGCAGACGCAGCAGCCTCGGGAGGGGCAGGAGCCGTCTCCTCGGTTTTGTTGCAAGCCGTGGCGAAGAACATCGAAACTAGTGCCAGAAGCAGAACCTTACGCATCGCTTTCTCCTTGGTTGCTCGGTGTTCACTTGAACGCAGAAACTCGAAACGCGCCAACAATACGATAGGCGCGGCATAACTTCAAGCGCGCATTGCGCGTCGCATCTAACAGCCGGTCGGCGCGAATCGTGGGGCCGGCGGCAAAAGATTTTTTTGACTATTTCGCAGGCATCTGTATGATTCGATCATTATTCGGCGATCTTCATTTGGTGCTTTAGGTTTTAGGGGCGGATGAGGCGGAGGTAAGCGGTGGAAGAGCGGCGCGTTATTCTCGCGGGCATCGGGCTCGCAAATCGTAACAACTCTCGAATCGTCGAGCATGAACTCGACATGGTGCGAAGCGCGGAGCGTCCGGTCGCAAGTGTGCGGTCGCTCACGCGAATTCTTAACTGGCTGATGCCCTCGGGACGGCTGGTAGGTCCGCCGATGCGCTCGGTGGCGCGGGAACTTGAAGAGGCCTACCCCGGCCGCGATAGCTGAGCACAGGGTCGCGGCCGCATCCTGCTTCGCCCGCGGGGAGGGAGATTACGATGACCGCGATCTCGCGAATCTCGACCAATACGCCGTGGGAACCAATCGTCGGCTATTCGCGGCTGGTGAGGGCCGGCGACATTGTCGCGGTGTCGGGCACCACCGCCACCGACGAGCGCGGGCTAATCGTCGGCGCGGGACAGATGTATGTGCAGGCGCGCCAGGCGCTGGTCAATATTCGTGCCGCGCTCGAGCGCGCGGGACTCGCGATGCATCACGTCATTCGCACGCGAATGTTCGTCACCGACATGGGACGTTTTGCGGATGCGGCGCGCGCGCACAGGGAATTCTTCGCTGACTCGCCTCCCGCGTCCACGGTCGTTGAAGTGCGCCGGCTGGCTAATCCCGACATGATGATCGAGATCGAAGCCGATGCATACGCAGGCGCTGCGAATAGCCAACCGGCGGGCAGCGTTGCCGCCACGACGGCGCCGAAGCCGCCGATGAAATCCGCAAAGAAGCCCGCTTCGAAGAAGCCCTCGCGCCGCAAGTAACAGCGCTCGAAAGACCCGGGCTACGGTTCGAGCGCGGCGGCGTGGATTCCTGCGGCGCCGCTGGCGGAATGAAATGCGTTGGCGGCCGACGCGATATACGGCTGCGGATAAACCCCGATCAAAATCGTAGCGAGCGCCGCGAGTCCGATTGCCGCCACCAGCGCAGGCCGCGCATTCAGGCGCTCAACTTCGACACCGCCCTCCTGCATATACATCGCGACCAGTACATAAAAATAGTAATAGGCAGAGACTACACTATTGAGTACAGCGATTATTACCAGTCCCACGTATCCCTGATGCAGCGCCTCGCTGAAGATGTAGAACTTGCCAACGAAGCCGGCCATCGGAGGAACCCCGGTCAACGACAACAGAAAGATAGCCATTGCGCCGGCGAGCAGCGGCTGGCGCGCCGCCAGGCCGCGAAAGTCGCTAATCTGATTACCTACTTGGCCGCGCCGTTCGAGCGCGATTACTACTGAGAACGCGCCGAGGTTTGTGAATGCATAGCCGAGAAGATAGTAAAGAATCGCCGGCCCCGATCGCACTCCCGCCGCCATGCCAAGCAGCAGGTAGCCCGCGTGCGCAATCGCCGAGTATGCGAGCATCCGCTTGATATTGGTCTGGGCGATGGCGATTAGATTTCCGCCCGTCATCGTCAACGCCGCGACTACCCACAGCACCGTCTGCCACTGCGCGCCGACGGGCGCAAAATCGACCATGAAGACGCGAATAAAGGCGGCGAACGCGGCGAGCTTCACGCCCACCGCCATGAAGGCGGTCACCGGAGTCGGCGCGCCCTCATAAACGTCGGGCGCCCACATATGAAATGGCACTGCGGCGACCTTGAAGCCAAAACCGATCACCATCATGCCGATTCCGAGCAGCAGCAGCGGATTCGACCCCATCGCGCCCGAAGCAAGTGCGTCATGAATCGGGCCAAGCTTGATAGTGCCCGTCGCGCCGTACACCAGCGCGATTCCATAGAGCAGGAACCCTGTCGAGAACGCGCCCAGCAAAAAATATTTTATTGCCGCTTCATTCGATTTTGCGCTGCGGCGCATGATTCCCGCCAGCACGTAAACCGTAATCGACATCGTCTCGAGGCCGAGGAAGATGACTATCAGGTCGCCAGCCGCCGCCATCAGCATCATGCCGAGCACGGAAAACAGCAGCAGCGAATAGTATTCGGCGCCGGGAATACGGTTCTCGGCGGCGTAATCGAGCGACATCATCACGGTAAACATCGCGGCGATCAGAATCACCAGTTCGAAAAACGCCGAAAAACTGTCGATCGAGATCGCACCCGCAAAAGCGACACCGTACTGTCCGAGGATTCCAAGCGTGAATACGAATGCAACCGCCAGCGAAGCCAGCGTCAGTAGCCCCAGCCCTTCGCTTTCGCTGTCGTCGACGCGCACTCCAGCCAGTAGCACCACCATCGCGGCCACCGCGACCACAATCAGCGGCAGGATTGGCAGCCAAACGAAGTTGATTGCGGCCAGGTTAAAAGGACTCATCGTGCGACTGCCGCCATCTCGGGTTCGCGGTTTGGTGTGTGCCGAGCCGGCAAAAGAGCGGCCAGACGATTCGGCTGTCGTTCAAGCTCAAGCCGAGCCTGCGCGACATTTACTCTGGCGAGCATTGCAGTCACCGACGGTTCGATCCTGCTGATCAGCGGACGCGGGAAAAGTCCCATGAACAGCATCAACGCAATCACCGGCACCATCACGGCAATCTCGCGACCGCTTAGGTCTCTGATCGTTTCGTTCACCGCCCTGGTGATCGGTCCAAACATCACGCGTTCGTAGGTCCAGAGCATGTAGAGCGCACCCAGGATCACGCCCACAACTGCGAAAACAGCAGCCAGCCTGATTCGCAGGAACGCGCCGAGCATGATCAGAAACTCGCCGACAAAGCCGTTGAGCCCGGGCAGGCCGATCGACGAGAGCATCACGACCATGAAGATTGCGGCGTAAACGGGCACCCGCTTCCACAGGCCGCCGAACTCGGAAATCTCGCGCGTATGGCGCCTCATGTAGAGCATTCCGACCAGCAAAAATAATCCGCCGGTGGAAACGCCATGATTGAGCATCTGGTAAATCGCGCCATCGATACCCTCGGGGTTAAGCGCGAAAATTCCGAGCATCACGAACCCCAAGTGACTAACCGACGAGTATGCAATCAACCGCTTCAGGTCGGGCTGCATCATCGCGACCAACGCTCCGTAGATGATCCCGATTATGGCGAGCGCCATGAACAGCGGAATCGCCTCGACCGCAACCGTGGGGAACAGCGGAATGGCGAAGCGCAGGAAACCGTAGGTGCCCATCTTGAGCATCACGCCGGCCAGAATGACCGAGCCGGCGGTCGGCGCGTTGGTGTGAGCATCAGGCAGCCAGGTATGCACCGGCCACATCGGCACCTTAATCGCGAACGCCAGCGCGAACGCCGCAAACAGGCAACGGCCCTCGGTAACAGTGAGCGGCACCTGGTAGAGCAGCGGCAAATCGAAGCTGGTCCGGTTGAAATGCTCGTGCGCCGAGTACACGAGGTACAGGATCGCGACCAGCATCAGCAGCGATCCAACCATCGTGAACAATACGAACTTGACGGCGGCGTAAATTTTGCGGCCATGTCCCCAAATGCCTATCAGGAAGTACATCGGAATCAGCATCACTTCCCAAAATATGTAAAACAGGAACAGATCGACCGAGAGCAGCGCGCCGAGCAGCCCGGTTTCCAGCACGAGCATGAAAAAACAGAATTCGCGCGGACGCTCCTCGATATCGCCGCCGCCGGAGTAAAGCAGCGACAGAGTAATCAAGATAGTAGTCAGAAGAACAAGAAACAGGCTAATTCCATCGATCCCGACATGGTATGTAATGCCGAATGCGGGGATCCAGTCATATTGTTCAGCGAACTGGTAGCCCGCGACCTGCGGACTGAATTCCGCCAGGACATAGAAACTCAGCGCCAGCGGAAGCAGCGAGAAAATGAACGCCGAGTTCCAAATCGCACGCTCTTCGCTCTGCATCAGAATGAAAAGCGCGCCGATCAGCGGCAGGAAAATCAACGCCGTGAGCAAGCCGCCGTTCATCAGCGCATCACCAGGAACAGGTAGTAAGCCACAATGCCCAGTGCGCCGAGTAGGTAAACGAATGCATAGTGCTGGACGTTGCCGGTTTCAGCGCGGCGCGCTATCTGGCCCGAAGTCTGGACGGCAAGGCCGGCGCCGTCGGCGGCGCCATCGATCGCAAAGCTGTCGATCGCGCGGTTGAGTACATTGTTCGATACCCAGAACAGCGGACGCGTGACTATGAAATTATATAACTGGTCGATGTAGTACTTGTTGAGCAGCAAGTCGTAGGGACCCTTCAGCCGCCACGCGAGGAGCGATGGGATTCCCGGCAAGCGCAGATACCACACGTATGCGAGCACTATTCCAATGGCCGAAGCGATGCTCGCGACGAGAGACAGGGAAGACGGGCTCGCTTCGACGATCGGCTTGAAGGCGCCGACGGCCGGCGTGAGGAATCGCACGAACGCATTCCCCCACAGCAGTCCGCCGGGAAGATTTACCCATCCGCCAACCGTCGCGAGAATAGCCAGTACGATCAACGGAATAGTCATTACGGCCGGCGATTCGTGCAAGTGATGCTCTTTTTCAGAATCGACGCGGGACTCGCCAAAGAACGTCATGAAGATCAGCCGGAACATGTAGAACGACGTGAGCGCGGCGGTGATCACGCCGAGGAACCAGAGCCACGAATGTCCCGAATCGTACGCGGCTTCGAGGATCAGGTCTTTGGAGAAGTAACCGGAGAACGGAGGCACGGCGGCGATCGCGAGCGTCGCGATGAACATCGTCCAGAACGTGATCGGCAGCTTGCGCCGCAATCCGCCCATCTTGTTCATGTCCTGCTCGCCGCCGAGCGCGTGAATCACCGAGCCGGCGCACAAGAACAGCAGGCCCTTGAAGAACGCGTGGGTCATGAGGTGGAAGATTCCCGACGCATACGCGCCGGAGCCCACGCCCAGAAACATGTAGCCGAGCTGACTGATGGTCGAGTAAGCGAGCACCTTCTTGATGTCGGGCTGGACGATCGCGATGGTCGCGGCGAACAGCGCGGTAACAGCGCCAATCGTCGCAACCAGATCGAGCGCGCTGGGCGCCATCGTGTAGATAAAACCCAGCCGCGCGATCATGTACACGCCCGCGGTAACCATCGTCGCCGCGTGGATCAGCGCGCTGACCGGAGTCGGGCCGACCATCGCGTCGGGCAGCCATACGTAGAGCGGAATCTGCGCCGACTTGCCGGTCGCGCCGATGAAGAGAAGGAAACCGGCCGCGGTGGCAGCGGCGCCGCCGAGCAGGGCAGCGTTGTTGTGAAGCTCGACGAAGTCGAGCGTCCACACGCCGTGCGCACCGAGCGTGGCGACGATGGTGAAGATTCCGAGCAGAAAGCCGGCGTCACCAATTCGGTTGACGACAAATGCCTTGCGGCCGTTATAGGCGTACTGAGGATTCGTGTACCAAAATGCGATTAGCAAGTAGGAACACAGTCCGACCCCCTCCCATCCCACGAACATCATTAGCAAGTTGTTCGCGAGAATTAGTATGAGCATCGAGAACGCGAACAAGTTCATGTAGGTAAAGAAACGCGCAAAATCCTCGTCGTGCGCCATGTATCCGACTGAGTAAAGATGAATTAGTGCGCCGACTCCGGTGACTATCATCACCATCACGCCCGACAACGCGTCGAGGCGCAGGCCGAGCTCGGCGTGAAATCTCCCCGCCTGGATCCATCCCCACAGATGCACGGCAAGCGCGCCACCCGGGGGCATCGCGAGCAGCGTCAAAAATGCCCACGTCGCAACGCCGAACGCGGCGAACATGACGCCCGGTCCGACGACGTTGACCGCGCCGCGTCCATACCTGGGCCCGAGGAACAGGTTGAATACGACGCCGAGCGCCGGGAACAGCAGGATAAGCGCGAGTGCTGGAAACTCAACCGTCATTGGTATTGGTCACCATCTCATCAGAGTCAGGTCGTCGGCGTGGACGGTCTCACGATTGCGGAAAACCGAGATGATGATGCCCAGGCCAACCGCCGCTTCGGCCGCCGCGACAGTCATTACGAAGAAAACGATCACCTGGCCGTCCATCGAGCCGAGCCGGCTGCCGATCGCGATGAAGGCGAGATTTACGGCATTGAGCATCAACTCGATCGACATGAACATCACGAGAATGTTGCGGCGGATGATCACGCCGGCCACGCCGATCGCGAAGATGATCGCGCTCAGCGACATCATGTAGGTGAGCGGAATCATGACGCGATCTTCCTCGCAGCGCGCGGGTCATCCGTGCCTGGCAGCCGCCGCGCCAGCGCGACCGAACCGACCACCGCGGCCAGCAGCAGCACCGAGGTCACCTCGAAAGCGACCAGGTAGTCGGTGAACAGCTTCCCGGCGAGGCTTGCGAGCGAACCATAGTCCACGGGTTCGTGAGTGAACTTCACCTGCAGATGAGGGCGAGCGAGGATAAAAAACAGCTCAGTCGCCAGCAGAGCCGCGGCGAGTGAGCCGAATAACTTGAGCGCGAGATGACCCGTCGGACCGGTCTCGACTTGAAGATTCAACAGCCAAATCACGAACAGGAACAGAACCATGATCGCGCCGGCATAGACGATGATTTGCAGGAAGCCGACCACAACGGCGTCTTCGGCAATGAACAGGACGGCGACGGTCATCAGTGTCGCGATCAAGGCGAGCAGCGAATGAATCGGATTGCGTTGGATGATGACTCCGAGCGCCGAGATGACTGCCAACGCGCCTAGAAAAATATACAGGAACGGCGGCATCACTGGACTCTCCCGGTTGCCACCACGACGAATGCGGTCACCAGCACGTTGAGCAGTCCGAGCGGCACCAGTCCTTTCCATCCCAGACGCATCAACTGATCGTAGCGGAAGCGCGGCAGAGTCCATCGCACCATGCCGAGAAACATGCACAGCGCGACAACCTTGACCAGGAACGCGACTACGCCCATCAGTGAGACCGCCAGCGCGGGGAGGGCAAGAAATGCGCCGCCCGGGAGATGAAAGCCGTCGCGCATGAGCCACGGAATCTGCCATCCGCCAAGGAAGAACGTTGTCAGCAGCATCGCGACGAGCGCCTGCTCGGCAAAGTCGGTCAGCATGAAGACCGCCTGCTTGCCGCCGGAGTATTCGATGAAATAACCTTGGATCAGTTCCGACTCGCTTTCTGGCAGGTCGAACGGAATGCGCTTGGTCTCCGCAGCGCCCGCCACCAGCAGGAGAATGAAGGCGAGCGGCTGCGTGAAAATTGCCCAGCGCGGCAAAAATCCGAACCACACACCGCCCTGCCCGCGCACAATTTCCTGCAAGTTCAGGGTGCCGAAAGTCATGATCACCGACACGATCGCGAGTCCCATCGCGAGCTCGTACGAGATCATCTGCGCCGTCGTGCGTATCCCGCCGAGCAGCGCCCATCGATTGTTCGAGGACCATCCTGCAAGCGCGCCGCCATATACGCCAAGGCCGATCGTCGCGAGCAGATAGAGCGCGCCGGCGTTGAGGTTGGCCGCCTCGAGACCGATGCGATGGCCGGCAATCGAAATCGTGTCGCCAAACGGGATCACGACGAACGTGATCATCACCGGGAACAGCGACAGGAACGGCGCCAGCGTGTGCAGAAATTTGTCCGCGCCGGCCGGAATGAAGTCTTCCTTGGTGAACATTTTGACCGGGTCGGCGATGGTGGTGTTGATGATTCCGAGGTTGGGCATCCCCATGCGCTTGCCCAGTCCGGTCAGCGTGGCGCGATTCGATCCGATTCGGTCCTGGATCAGCGCGCTGCCCTTGCGCTCGAAATAGAGCAGGAACAGCGACAGACTCAATCCGGCCAGGATCATCAGGATCGCTTTGATCGCGCCGGCGATTAACTCAATTGTCACGGGCGGCAAGCTCGTCGATCAGTTTGAGGATGCTTTCTTCGGTGAGGTTTTCGACGTACGCGTCCTGGTTGAGCTGAAGCATCGGCGCCGTCCCGCATGACGCCATGCATTCGACCGAGGCCAGCGTGAACTTGCCGTCGGGCGTCGTCTCGCCCATCTCGATTTTCAGCCGGCGCCGGATGCAGCCCACGATTTTCTCGGCGCCACGCAGCCGGCACGAGAGATTCGTGCACACGTCAAGCAGGTAGCGGCCGACCGGCTTGCGATGGAACATCGTGTAGAACGACACCACCGCGCGCACGTGCGCGGGCGGCAGTTCCATCAGATGCGCGACATAGTCCAGCGTCTCATCGCTGAGCCATCCGAACTCGCGCTGCGCGATCCACAGCGTCGGCAGCAGCGCAGCCTGCCGCGTCGGGTAGCGGCCCAGCAGTTGCCGGTACTCGGCAAGCGCGGCGTCGGAAAACTTGGGTTGCGGGTTTCCAGGCATGGCGCGAGTATTATTGATCCTTCAGCATCGAAGCTCTTGAGTTCAGAAATCTAATGATTGGTAGCTAAAATTTCGTCAATCCGCCAGAGGCGCAAACAAGCGGCCTAACCTGACCGCGAACTTGCGGGATCCCGGCAGAACGGGTTATCTATCGTCCGCGGCTTCGAGGCAAGAGGCGTTAGCCGATTCGATTAAATCGCGCTGGCCGATTCGACTAAACCGCGTTCCCGGATTCGATCGAAATACGCCTCGAAGAAAAGTGATGCGATGCGAATTATTGCAGGACAAGCTCACGGCAGGCGGCTCAAGGCGCCGCGCGGCTTGCACACCCGGCCCACTTCGGCGCGGGCGCGCGAGTCGATTTTCTCGCGGCTGGCGGTGCGGATGGATCTTGGCGGCGTGCGCGTGCTCGACGTCTTCGCCGGCAGCGGCTCGCTGGGAATCGAATCGCTCTCGCGCGGCGCCGCACACGTGACGTTTGTGGATTCCTCGCGCGACGCCGCCGCCGCGATTCGCGCCAATCTTGCCGGGCTTGAACTAGGCGACCGCGCCCGCGTGGTCGTGTCCGACGTGCGTCGCGCGCTCGGCGAACTCCAGCGCTCGCGGGAGTCTTTCGACCTGGTCTTCGTTGACGCGCCGTTCAAGGACGACATGAGCGCGGAGGTCCTGGCGCTGCTTGGTGAATTCCAACTCGTCGCGCCCGGCGGATGGGTGGTAGTGGAACAATCAAAGCGCGCGCCTGCTGCGCCGCCCGCTCCCAAAGCCCATGAGCGCGCATTTGTTGCAACCATCGGCGATCACCGGATCGCCTTTTACCGCCGACTCAATCCGGCGCCGGGTGTACAGTGATGGCTTCAGGAAAATGACCAACAAAGGCAAAGAGCGTTCCCCGTTGATCGCGGTCTATCCCGGCAGCTTCGATCCGATCCACAACGGACACGTTGACGTCATCCGGCGCAGCGTCGCGATCTTCGACGAGGTGATCGTCGCGGTCACCTACAATCCGCACAAGGATGCGGCGTTGTTTACCGCCGACGAACGCGTCGAAATGATCCGCGAAGTCATCCGCGACCTCGAGCCGCGCGCCCGCGTGGACAAGTTCAGCGGACTGTCAGTCGATTACGCGGAACGAATTGGCGCCAAGGTGTTGATTCGTTCGCTGCGCGCCGTGACGGATTTCGATTACGAGCTGCAGATGGCGCAGATGAACAAGCAGATGAGCCCGAGCGTCGAGACCGTCTTCATGTTCTCCAATCCCCGGCTGTTCTTCAGTTCCTCGCACCTGATCAAGGAAGTCGCAGGATATGGCAAGCGCTTGCCGGAGCTGGTCCCCGAACTCGTGATCGAGCGGCTGCGCGCAAAGCTCAAGGTCGGTTGAGCCGTGTGATTTGAAAACCGGAGCAGCGCATCTCAGCAGGCGGTTTGTTCAAACCGCCGGGAAAGATACAATCTGTCCGCGTCCGCGCCTAACGAGCGCCATACACCGAACATTCTACATCTGGATTTAACCAATGCTGAAACTCAATCGCAGAATTGCTGCCATCAAACCGTCCGCGACATTGGCGGCCGACGCCCGCGCCACCGAAATGAAGCTCGCCGGAATCGACGTCATCTCGCTGGGCGCCGGCGAGCCCGACTTCGACACCCCCGAGCGCATCAAAGAGGCCGCCCGCAAAGCGCTCGCCGCGGGCCAAACCAAGTACACGCCGGTGAGCGGAACCGCGGCGCTCAAAAATGCGATCAAGCTCAAGCTCAAGCGCGACAATAACCTCGACTACGAGCCGGGCGAGATAATCGCGTCGGCCGGATGCAAGCAGGCCGAGGCCAACGTGATCGCCGCGTTGTTCGACGAAGGCGATGAGGTGATCATCCCGACCCCGGCGTGGGTGAGTTTCGCCGCGATGGTCTCGCTGGCGGGCGCCGAGTCCAGGTTCGTGCCGTGCCCCGAACATTCCGGCTTCCTGCTCGAGCCCGAGGCTTTGCGCCGCGCGATTACCCCGCGCACGCGCGGCATCATCCTCAACTCGCCGTCGAATCCAACCGGCGCCGTGTACGGGCCCGAACAGCTCACTGCCATCGCCAGGGTGCTGCTCGACACCGGCATCTGGGTGATGTCCGACGACGTTTACGAGCACATCGTTTACGACGGACTCGCGCCGCACCTGTTCCATCTCGAGCCGCGGCTCAAGTCCCGGGGCATCGTATTCAACTCGCTGTCGAAAACCTACGCGATGACGGGGTGGCGAATCGGATTTGCGGCCGGGCCGAAGGAAGCGATCGCTGCTGCCGGACGCTTGCAGAGCCAGAACAGCGGCAATCCCAATTCCATCACGCAAGCTGCCGCGATCGAGGCGCTGACCGGCCCGCAGGACGAACTCAAACCGATGCTCGAGGCGTTCCGCAAACGCAACGCGCTGGTGGTCGAGCGCGTGCGGCGCATCCCGGGCTTCAAGCTGCCCAACGTACCGCAGGGCGCGTTTTACGTTTTCCCCAACGTATCGGAGTTGCTCGGCAGCCGCTTTGGCGACAATGAAATCGTCGATGGCGACGGGCTCGCGGCGTTTTTGCTCGACCAGGCGCACGTTTCGCTGGTCGGCGGCAATGACTTCGGCGCACCGGATCACGTCAGGATTTCGTATGCCACTTCGATCGAGAATCTGAACCGGGCATTCGATCGCATCGAAGGCGCCGTCGTGAAGCTCAAGCGCTAGCAGCGATGGCCGAGCGGGCGGGTTCGCACAACTCCAAGCCGCGGCTTCTGATTATCAGGGTTGGCGCGGCGATCCTCGCGATCGCCGCGGCGCTCTCATTCGCCCAACGCATCCGCGCGGTCGCGCACCGTTACGACGACGTCGATTTCGCCATCTTCTACGGCTGGTGGACCGATTATTCGAGCGGCGGCGACCCGTGGGTGGTGCAGAGTAAAAAGATCGATTTGCGACCCGGCCTGTCGCGTCCGCACTATTGCAATTACACGCCGTTTTTCGTCGAGGTATTTTCTCCGCTGGCCCGGCTCGATCAGAAAACCGCATTCTGGATCTGGGAGGCCGCGCAGATGCTGTGCCTGGTGGGCGCCGTGCTGATGCTGGCGCGCGCGAACGCTCCTCCGCTCGGCGCAGCGCCGACGATCATCGTGCTTTCGCTGGTGATGCTGTCGCGACAGTTCGCGGGCGCGCTGGTCGCCGCCCAGGTCACGCCGATGCTGCTGGCGCTGTTGTCCGCATCATGGTTGTGCGCGCGCCGCGAGCGCCCGGCGGCAGCGGGACTGTGTCTGGCGCTCGCGGCATTGCTCAAGCTCTATCCCGCGGGAGCGGCAGGATACTTTTTGTTTGGCCGCCGTTGGCGTGCGCTGGGCTGGACGATCGGCTTCTTTGCCGCGGGCGTGCTGCTGACAAATCCTTTCCGCTGGTCTGAGCTCGTGACGCTGGAACTGCCCGTTTCGTATCACATCGTGGGTCGTGCTGAACTTACTGTGCTGCCTTTCGTGCGAAAAATCGTCGCGCACTTCGCGGGCACGACGATCATCGCGGCGCCGTTCGTCGCCGTCGTCGCAATTACCGCGCTGATCGACCTCGCGCTGCTCGCAATCGCCGCGGCGGCCACGATAACCAGCCGCGAACGCGCCGACCTCGACGGCCTCATCTTCGGACTGTGGATCGCGCTTGCGCTTCTGATGTCGCCGCTTGCGTGGATCCCCGAGACCCTGCTGCTGCTGCCCGCGTACTGGTTCGGGATGCTCGCCGCGTGGGATGGTTTCCAGTCGCGCGAAGCAGCCCGGCAGATCGCGTTGATTGCCGGCGCCGCGATGCTCGCTGGCTGCATTGCGACCGCCCTGATCAAGGCGGCGCCGCATCCTGGATTTCCGGTGCTGTTGGCTGCGTACCTCTCCGCCGCGCTGATCTTCCGGGCGCGGGTGAAAATGGATTCACCTCGCGATGAAACCAGGCGGCTGGCGTCCTAGCCGCAGTGCGTGCTCCACGGAGCGGGAAATTCGCCTGTGTCGAGCCAACGCACGTAGTCGGCGAGAATCTCCGCGTGATCGAACGCGAGCGGAGTGGGCGGATTGCGCGGATCGCAGAGCCGGGCGTTCTTCGCGTCATCGGCGCCGCGCGGCGTGCCCGATGCGCGCGCGACATACACCACCGTGATCGTCTGGCCGCGCGGATCCCGATCGGGCCGCGAATACACGCCCAGCAGCGCGCGAATCGCGACTTCGAGCGAGATCTCCTCGCGTGCCTCGCGAATCGCCGCGTCCTCGACGGTCTCGCCAAAATCGACGAATCCGCCGGGAATTGCCCACCCTGGTGGAAAATTCCTGCGCTCGATCAAGACGACTTTGTCGCCGATCTCCGTGATTATGTCGGCGGCTATCGGCGGACATTTCGGCCGTGGCATGATGCGATTCTAACAGGTCATCGGCGGTCCGCCGCCTGCACCGCGGACCAGGGCGCCCTGCGTTACTCTAACTTCACTGCCGTTCCCTTTACCGTTGTGCAGGTGAAACTAAACACGTTATAAATTGGAACGAATCCATACAGACTGGTGGACGTTGCAACATTGACCAAGGCGTCTCCGCCTGTTGCTTGCAACGCTCGATCTACAGCGGTTTGAATATCCGAGTTTCCAAACGGAATCACAGCGAGCGCAAAATACCGGCAGGCTCGCCCCTCTGCCGGCCCAAGATCCTTGAATGTATGGCTTTTCCCGAGAAGGGAAATCGGGTCCGCTGAACTTTTGGCCTGCTCCCCAATTTCCCGCCAATCATAAGTAGAGTCCGCCGGTTTTTTCGCCCTCCTCGGGCGGTTGCGTTTCCCGTCTTTTTAACGCTGCGAACTCGGCTGGCGTCAAGGCGCCGAGACTGCCGTGCGGTCGCA
>NZ_DATCTO010000009.1 GCF_036567905.1 Candidatus Binatus sp. | reverse complement strand
GACCGACGCCGGCTTCAAGCGCGAGGTCGGACAAGTGCTCGATCGGATCGATCAGCCCGTGCGGATAATTCGCCGCCGAGCCCGCGATCGCGATGGTGTTGGGCCCGATCGCGCGCCGCATCGCGTTCACGTCGGCCAGGTAATCGGCTCCGACCGGCACGCGAATCAACTTGATGCCGAAAAAGTGCGCGCCCTTGGAAAATGCCGGATGAATCGTCTCCGGCACCACCATCTCGGGCGCCGTGATTGAGCGCTCGGCTTTGGCTTTCTCCCGATACGCCAGCATCGGCAGGATGATGCTCTCGGTGCCGCCCGAAGTGACCGCTCCGCAAACGTCGGCCTGCGGATCCTTCTCGCGCGCCAGTTCCGCGCCCAGCATCCGCGCGGTCATCGCGATTACCTCGCCCTCGAATTTGGTGCCGCTCGGGCACATGTCGCGCTGCAGCAGGTTGACGTGCGAGAACAGCGCGAACACGCGGTTGAGGTAGGCGTAGTGCTCCATCCCGCCGTGGTAGTAGGTGCCCGAGATCTGGCCGGTCTGCCAGCGCGCGTTTTCCTGGCGCGCGATGCTGCGCAACTCGCCCATGACCTCCTCGGGCTGGCGGCTCTTCTTGGGCAGCTCGCGAAAGGTCTCGAAGGTTTCGCGATAGGGGAACATATCTCCGAACGGTCCGGAGGGCGCTGGCTGCTTCTTTGCTGCCTTGGGCATGGAACGACTCCTTATAGATCTCCGAATAGATCTCCCACGGGTACCAGTGAAAAGCGAAACGGCTCGGCGGTCGCCGCTCTTATGATCGCCATCGATTTGAATACTAGTCCATCGCCGGATTCAATCCGACGCGCGGGCGGCCGGGTTGAGGCGCCGGTAGATCGCGCGGTTACGCTTATAGAACTCGAGGAACTCGCGGAACTGGCGATCGTACAGGCGCCGGTTAATCTCGATCGGCCGATACTCGGCGGCGATCTTCACCCGCGCTGAGATTTCCCCGACTGCAATCTCGCCCAGTGCGGCAAACGCCGCCATCGCGGCGCCCACCGCGTTGGCATTGCGCGGATTGGCGACTTGCCGCACCGTGCATCCGAGCACGTCGGCCTGGATCTGGCACCACAGGTCGGAGCTCGCGCCACCGCCGATGAAATTAAGCTGCTCGAATGGCCGCCCGATGAACTTCTCGACGTGACCCTTGAGCCATCGCAGGTTGTACGCGACCCCTTCCATCACTGCGCGCACGTAATGGCCGCGGCTGGTGCGCGCGTTCTGGTTGAAGAAGGCGCTGTGGGTCGATGCGTCCTCGTGCGGCGCGAGCACGCCGTTGATCCACGGCGTGAAGATCAATCCGTCGCTCCCCGGCGCAACCTCCGCGGCGAGCCGGTTCATGTCGGCGTAAACGTCGATGGGAGAATTCGCGCTGTCGGCGGGATACAGGATGTCTTTCAGGAATTCGAGACTGCGTCCCGCCGCGCCCTGTTCCGCGCTGACCATGTAGCGGCCCGGCAGCGCGGCCGGCATCGCGCTCAGCATGTGGATCGGGTCGGTCTTCTTCGCCGGCACGTGGCAGCTCATCCACGCCGTGGTGCCGATATAGAAGTAGCCCTCGTAGTTGCCCACCGCGCCCGCGCCCAGGGTCGCCGCATGGCCGTCGCACGAGCCCATCACGACGCGAGTGGATGGCGCCAGGCCCAGATCGGCTGCGACTTCGGGCTTGATAGTGCCGAGCACGGCGTCAACTGGCCGCAAGTCCGGCAACTTGGCGCGATCGACGCCGGCCATCGCAAGCAACTCAGGCACGTAGTCAATCCGGTTGGGATTGCGATTATCGGTCAGCCAGTACGTGAACATTGTCGCGTACGAAGCCGCGAACTGCCCGGTGAGTCGCAGATTGAGGTAATCCATCGGCTCGAGAAACTTGAAGGTTCGCGCATATATCTCGGGGCGCTCATGCTTGATGAACAGGATATGCCCCAGGCCATCGACGCCCGATTGAACCGGCGCGCCGCCCGTGAAGCGCAGCCATTTGAGCAGCTTGAACAAGCCGTAGCCCTGGACTCGCGGCCATCCGCCGGCGACCGCGCGATTGTATTTCGCGCCGCGGGTGTCCATCCATGAGATCGCATTGCCGATTGCGGCGCCGTCCTCGTCAACGGCCACCGTGACGGCCCACAGCGTGGTGCATACGACGGCGATGATTTGCGCCGCGGGCACGCGCGAGGCCGCGATCGCCTCCTTCGCCGCGTCGCACACGGCCCGCCACCATTCTTCGGGGTCCTGCTCGACCGCGCCTCCCGCCATGATCATGGTGGTCGTGTGGCGCAATGCCGACGCGACGACCTCGCCCGCGCTCGAGACGACGGCGGCCTTGGTGCTGCCGGAGCCCATGTCGATGGCGAGCACGTATTTCAGGGCGGTGGAGGAGGGCATCTGTGTGAGTTCCGCTCGCGGTTGATTTACCTGATGCGTCGGGCGAGTTTGATGCGCCGCGCGAGTTCCTCAGAATGACCGCATCACGAAAAATAATCCAGCAGTTTGAAACTCTTCGAGCAGAGCGCAACGGGATCGGAGGCGCGCCGCTGCGCTTGCGCCGCGATGCGACGGCGGTGTAATCGAAGCCGATGGCCAAAGCTGATTCCATTGTCACATTGGGCGTCGATGCGGCTCGGGCGCGCCGACCCGCGATCATCGATCGTTTCGCGCGCGGCGCGGTTCTAAGCCGTCTGGCGGGAATCAAAAACGGCCGCATCGTGATCGAAGATGGCGACGAGCGCATCCCATTCGGCGAGGACATCGAGGACGCCGATTTGCGCGCCACCATCCGCGTCAAGGACCGCCGCTTCTATTCCGACATCGCGCTTGCGGGCAGCATCGGCGCCGGCGAAGCATACATGGCCGACTCGTGGACGACCGATAATCTGACCGCGCTCGCGCAAATCATGATCCGCAACCGCGAAGTGATGGAGGGCATGGACGGCGGCCTGGTGCGGCTGACTAATCCCTTACGCCGCTTCATCCACTACCTCAATCGCAACACCAAAACCGGCAGCCGGCGCAACATCGCGGCCCATTACGACCTCGGCAACGATTTCTTCGAGCTGACTCTGGATCGCACGCTGATGTATTCGTGCGCGATCTTCGAGCGCCCCGACGCCACGCTGGAGGCGGCGGCGACGGCCAAGGTCGATCGCATCTGCCGCAAGCTCGATCTTCGGGCCCGCGATCACCTCGTGGAGATCGGCACGGGATGGGGCGGGTTTGCGATTCACGCGGCCAAGAACTACGGATGCCGCGTCACGACCGCCACGATTTCGCGCGCGCAGCACGACTACGCCGTCAAAAAAATCGCCGCCGAGGGCCTGTCGGAGCGCATCACCGTGCTGCTCAAGGATTACCGCGACCTCAGCGGCCAGTTCGACAAGGCCGTCTCGATCGAGATGATCGAGGCGGTCGGGCATCAGTTCATCGATGCGTATTTCCGCAAATGCGGCGAGCTGTTGAAGCCCGACGGCATGATGCTGTTGCAGGCGATTACGATCACCGACCGCGAGTATGCGGGCGCGCTCAAGCGCGTCGATTTCATCAAGAAGTACATCTTCCCGGGCAGCTTCCTTCCGTCGGTCACGGCGCTGTGCGATTCGATCACGCGCGCGAGCGATCTCAGGCTGTTCCATCTCGAAGATCTCACGTCCAATTACGCCGAGACCTTGAAGAACTGGCGAATCCGGATGTTCGACAACATCGAACGCGTGCGCGCGCTCGGTTATCCGGAAGAATTCATCCGGATGTGGGAGTTCTACCTCTGCTACTGCGAGGGCGGCTTTCGCGAGCGCTACATCGGCGACGTGCAGATGATCCTGACCAAGCCCGACTCAAAACGCGCCCCGATTCTTCCAATTCTGCCGCGGCTGTAACCGGGCGCCCGCTCAATCTTCGCGAGCGCCGGGGTGCTTTCCGCTTGACAACAGCAATAACCAGATGATAATTACTATCACCTAGGTGATGGAACTACAGCTGGTAAACGAACGACGCCGCGGCCCCTACGCCGCCAAGCGCCTGTCCGAGTTCGCCGCGCGATGCCGCCGCGGCGGCCTGGCGGTCACGCCGCAGCGCCTGGCGATCATCAAGGCGCTGCTCGGCTCGGGCGAGCATCCGCGCGCCGACGCGATCTTTGCCGCGGTCCGAATGCAGCATCCGCATATTTCGCTCGCCACCGTGCATCGCACGCTGGAAACGCTGTGCGACATCGGCGAGGCGCGCAAGGTTACGATGCTCCACGACAGCGCGCGCTACGACGGGAATGTCACCCCGCATCATCATGTGGTATGCGTGAAATGCAGGCGTATCCGCGATATCGAGGTTCCCCGCCTTGACCGCCTGCTCGCCGGACAGTCGGAGCTGGGCGAGTTCACGGTGCTCGGCTCGTCGCTGGAGATTCAGGCGCTGTGCGAGGATTGCGGGGCCAGGCGCGCCAGCGCGAATCGGACAGGGAAGCCGCGCCGTTGATTTTTTAAGCCAGCTCAATCAAACCAAATTGGAGTCAGAACCAGGAGAAACAAAAATGGCAAATCTCAAAGGAACCAAAACCCATCAGAATCTCAAGGATGCGTTCGCAGGCGAAAGCCAGGCCAATCGCCGCTATCTGTATTTCGCCAAGGTCGCCGACGTCGAAGGCCAGCCGGAAATCGCGGGTCTGTTTCGCGATACGGCCGAAGGCGAGACCGGACACGCCCACGGCCATCTCGATTATCTGAAATCGGTCGGCGATCCGGCGACCGGCATGCCGATCGGCGACTCGATGCTGAACCTCAAGTCCGCGGTTCACGGCGAGACTCACGAGTACACCGACATGTACCCGGGGATGGCGAAGACGGCGCGCGAAGAGGGCTTCACGGAAATTGCCGATTGGTTCGAAACTCTTGCCAAGGCCGAAAAGTCCCACGCCGGACGCTTCGCCAAGGCGCAGGGCACGCTCTAACAGGCATCGCGCGAACACCGCCAGCGGGCGGGCTTCGAGGCCCGCCCGCTATTTCAACGGCGGCGCCACGCCGGACGCGCACACGCGCACGCGCCGGCATAGATAAAGTTCGCAGCCAGGATTATTCCCGATGGCCAAACGAATCGAGGCCAGGCCGAGCGACGGCCTTTCCTACAATTCCACTGAAGCGAAGTACTGGGACCGCGCCGGACTCGACAAGGAAGTCGAGCGGGTGTTCGACATCTGTCACACCTGCCGTCTGTGCTTCAATCTATGCCCGTCGTTCCCGGCGCTGTTCGACGCGATCGATCGCAACGACGGCGACGTGAGAGGGCTCACGGCGGCCGAGAAAGAGCGCGTCATCGAGCTCTGCTACGGATGCAAACTGTGCGAGATCAAATGTCCCTACACACCGCGCGACGGTCATGAGTTCCAGCTCGATTTCCCGCGCCTAATCCTTCGCGCCAAGGCGGTGAGCGCAAAGGAAGATGGGGTCAAGCTGCGCGAGCGTCTGCTGGCCCGTCCCGATCAGCTCGGCAAGGCGGGGGCGATGGCGCCGGCGCTGGCAAACTGGGGATGCCATCAAAAGTTCCAACGCGTGATGATGGAGAAGCTGCTCGGGATCGATCGCGGCAAGCTGCTTCCCGACTTCGCCGCCGAGACTTTCGACAAGTGGCTCAGGCGCACCGGGCTGCCCGCAATGCCGGCCGAGCCGGCCGCGAAAGTCGCGATTTTCCCAACCTGTTTTGTCAATTACTACAACCCCGGGCCGGGCAAGGCGGCGGTCGAGGTCTTTGCGAAAAACGGATGCGCGGTGAAATGCCCGAAGCAGAACTGCTGCGGGATGCCTGCGCTCGACGGCGGCGACGTCGAGTTCGCGCGCAAGGAAGCGCGGGCGAATATCGATTCGATGCTGCCGCTGGTGCGCGAGGGCTACAAAATCGCCGCGATCAATCCGACCTGCTCGCTGATGATGCGCGCGGAGTATCCGAACCTGCTGCCCGGCGACGAGGTCAGGGAGTTCGCGGCGGCGGTCGTCGATTCGCACGAGCTGCTTTACGAACTTCACCGCGCCGGCAAGTTCAACAAGGAATTTCTGTCCACGCCCGGCACTATCGCGTATCACGTGCCCTGCCATCTCAAGGCGCAGGGCATCGGGCTGCGCTCGCGCGACCTGATGCGCCAAATTCCGGGCGTCGAAGTAACGACGGTCGATGCGTGCACGGCGCATGACGGAACCTGGGCGATGAAAAAAGAGTTTTTCGCGCTCTCGATGAAGTGGGGCGAGAAGGCTTTCGCCGGGATGCGCGAAGCGGGAGCACGGGTGATGGCGACCGACTGTCCGCTGGCGGCGGTGCAAATCGAACAGGCGACGGGAGTGCGTCCGCTTCATCCGCTGGAGGTGCTAGCACGCGCATACCAGCAGGGCTGAGCAGGGCCGGGCACCCGATGGGAGAACTTGATTATATGCGAAACCCACCGTGGGTTTCGCGCATCCTTGGGCAGGGGTGACCCCTGCACCCAATGTTAAGAAGACGCGAAAATCTGCGCAGCGCATCTTTTCGCGACTACACTATAGAAGAGACCGCGGCAGGGCTGAGCCCTGCCCGATGGCGGGCGCGGACCATGCAACGACTTAATGCTGCGCTGCCGTCGCCACGGTCAGGGGCTGCGGCCCCTGCACCC
>NZ_DATCTO010000008.1 GCF_036567905.1 Candidatus Binatus sp. | reverse complement strand
CGCGACCGCTCGCGGCCCGCCCCCACGGATTATTCGCCAAGCCAGCGCCTGGGATCAGGCCGGCTTGGTTACCAGAATCGTCTCTTTGCCACGCCGCTTGGAATTACGGACGAAGTAAATCGCGCCGTAGATTCCCCAAATCGCCGAGATCGCGACCGCCATCAGCGGTTCCTTCACGCTGCCGAGCCCCTCAATCGGGCCGATGATGTAGAACGCGAGGCAGGCGAAGTTTGCGATCGCGCCGAACACCGGCACCACCATGTGCTTGAATCCATGGAACTCGTCACGCTCCGAGTAGGCCACGATGCACACAATGTTGGTCAGACCGTAGAGCAGAAAGGTTCCGAAGTTTGAAGTGAGAGTGACCAGCAGCAACCCGTTGGGCAGCGATGAGAGCGACGCGTTGGAGCTCATTCCGAGCGCGTACCACAGGTTGTGCGGGAGAGTCGCAATCGTCTTGTCATCGGGCGCCGATCCGCCGGCGAAGTAGAATAGCGCGGCGTATGCGCCGAGTATTGCCGATATCGTTGCCAGCACCCAAATCGCGCGATGCGGCGTCAGGTTCTTGCCGTGCAACAGTCCGAAGTGCTCGGGCACTTCCTCGTCACGCCCCATCGCGTAGGTCACGCGCGCGCCGGTGTTGATGCACGACAGCGTGGTGCCGATCAGCGCCAGGAAAACCGTCAGCGCTTCCATCAGCATGAACGCCTGACCGTGTCCGCCGAGCAGCGCGTTGCCGATGATCGTCATCATGTCGCCGAGCGGGGCCGCCGATCCCTTGGCCTCCGCCAGACTATAGGCGCTGCTCAGGAAATAGTTGGCGGCGAAGTATTCGATCAGGTAGCAGAACAACCCCTGGATCGTGAGCGACAGCAGAACTCCGCGCGGGATGTCCTTTTTGGGGTTCTTCGCTTCCTCGCCGAGCGCGGTCACCGACTCGAAGCCGACCAGCAGCAGAATCGCGACCGTTGCCTGCAGCATCACCCAGTCAAACCGGTGCGGCAGGATGACCGAGAGTGCGCTGGCGTGCGACGGGTGGTCGCCGGCTATGCCGTAGCCCAGCGTCGCCGCGATCGTGTTGCCATTGGCGTCGAGCGCCAGGCCCGCCGAGCCCGCGGGATGCCCGACGCGGTAAGCGATCGCGAGCGCGGCGAAGAACAGCAGCGCCACGATCTGGATTCCGTTGATCCCGATATTGACGATGGTGGAACCGTTGACTCCCTGGAAAGCGATCCAGGCCACGGCGTACGCGAAAATTATCGCAATTATCGCCATGAATACCGGGCCGGGAATTCCCGCATTCATCGTGCTCGGCGCGAGCGTGCCGACGATGTACCCGATCATGATGCCCATCGTGGCGACCATGACGCCGGGATACATCCAGTAATACAGATGCGACGACCATCCGATTACGAACTTGGCCAC
Source organism: Candidatus Binatus sp. (assembly GCF_036567905.1). Lineage (NCBI taxonomy): Bacteria > Candidatus Binatota > Binatia (SeqCode) > Binatales (SeqCode) > Binataceae (SeqCode) > Binatus (SeqCode) > Binatus sp. (SeqCode). The sequence continues at coordinate 78,365 of NZ_DATCTO010000008.1, read as the reverse complement.
GCGCGCGAACTTGTACGCGTGGGTTTTGCTCAGGAAGGCCTGCTCTGCAAACAGGTACGAACTGCCCGCACCGGGATAAAGTTTGGCGAGTTCCGCGTACGAAATTGCGGTCGCGTACGCCAGTAGCAGCGCGACGAAAATCCCGGCCCACATCGCCATCCCCGACGGAAACGCGTAACCCGCCTGCTGGACGAATGTAATCCACAGGAAGGCTCCCGGGGCGATGAGCGCCATGGCGTTGACCGTGACCCCGGTCAAGCCCAGCGTCGGCACCATCTTTCTCTGTTCTTCAGCCATCTTGCCTCCTTCGATTCACCGCCGAGCGGTTGTCCGCCGCGCGCACGCGTGGCTCCCGTTACGGGCGGGAGCATAGGAGTGCTAAAGCAGGAAAAGTGCCACTTCAAAATCGTGTGAGTATTGATGAAAAATGCAACGTGCCTGCTCAAACGACAGGCATCCGCTTATCAAGCAGTCATCAGCAGCCCGCTGTGACAGTCAACCGCTAACTCATCGATATTGACGCGCCGCGGGAAAAGTGACTCTGCTGTTCTGCGCCGCAGCTCAGTCTATACTTGACCATCCATCCGCTGGAGGAACCTATGCCGCGCCCGAGCATCAATTGCCACTGCTCACGAAGGTTGAATGCCGCGAGTCCGTCGCCGGCGAGCGCGCGCCGCGTTGCCCTTGCAGCGCTGACGATTCTGCTCGCATGCGCGACCGCCGCTTGCAATTCGCAGTCGTTCCAACAATCTGCGGGGCCGTCGATGCCGACGCTTCCGCCCGCGCCCGTGCAGCCGCCCGCGCCGCCGATGAACGTGGCGAGGCTGCTGAACGGAAACTGGATGGCCACCTATCCGGGCGGACCAGTTCGAGTGGTTATCGGTTTGGACCCGATGTTACGCGGCCGCAATTACGTCGCGACCATGGTTGACGGCAACAAAAATATCCCGCCGGGCCAAGCCGTGTGGCGCGGCACACTTGATCAACAGGTACCGACCATCGTGGTCGCCGATCAGATATGCGCCGAGCATGGATTCCAGCAGGCGCGATGGGTGAAGGCGCGAATTGTCGTCAATGACGCGAGCAATTTCCGCGAAGAACTCGTCAATCCGAATGACTGCGCCGGATTCCCGGTAAAGTTCACCCGCGTCGGACCCGCGCCGACAGCGCCGGTCAAGGATTGACGGCGCCGTCGCGCTTACACGAGCATCCCGGCCTGCACCACGACGGGTCCGTCGCTCTTGGGAATTTTCGGCTCGGGTTTGCGCTTCATCGCCTTCTCCAGGATCGGGGCGATCCGCTCGGCCTTCTGCTTGGCGCGTTTTTGTTCGCGCTCCTTGAACTCGGGCATGACCTTTTCGGCGAACAGGCTGAGCGACGAGCAGATGTCCTCGTGCTTGTTGTTGCCCGCCTGCGAGATGAACACGACCTGGTCAACGCCGGCTTGCTCGAATTCGCCCAGCCGCGTGCGAATCTGGTCGGGCGATCCGACGCATGAGTTCGCCCCGTCCATGCCCGGCACACTGATCGGGCTGGTTTTGAAATTGTTCCAGATGTTCGTCTTGCCCGGCTCGTGCTGCCCGAACGCATAATGATGGCCGAGCGCGTAGCCGAAAAACTTCAGCCCCTCTTCGCCCATCTTGCGCGCCCGCTCGGCGTCGTTGTCGCACATGAAGCCGGTGACGATCGCGATGTTCGCGTTGACCGCGTATCCGATCGGCTCGCACTCATGCTCGAGCGTCGTGTAATAGTCGGTGACCCACTCGCGCGCCTCTTCCGGCGATACGAACGCGAACGTCAGCGCGCCGATTCCAAGCTTCGCCGCCAGATGAATCGTCTCGCGCCGCGAGCACGCGACCCACAGCGGCGGATGCGGTTTCTGCACCGGCTTGGGCACCACGTTGCGCACCGGCATCTTGAAGTACTTGCCCTCATGGCCAAGAAACGGAACCTCGACAAACATTCGCGCGATCGCACCCAGCGACTCCTGCCACATCGCGCGCTTGTCCGCGCGCGGGATGCAAAAGCCGCCCAGCTCCAGCTCCGCCGACGATTCACCGGTGCCGAACTCGACCCGCCCGCCGCTGACCAGATCGAGCGTCGCGATCCGCTCCGCGACCCGCGCCGGATGGTTGTAGCCCGGCGGCAGCAACACGATCCCGTGACCGAGCCGAATCTGCCTGGTGCGCTGACTCGCCGCGGCCAGAAAAATTTCGGGCGCCGACGAATGCGCGTACTCCTCGAGGAAGTGATGCTCCACTTCCCACATATGGTCGATGCCGAGCCGGTCCGCCAGTTCGACTTGATCGAGCGCGTCCTGGAAGAGCTTGAGCTCCGAGCCCTCCTTCCATGGACGCGGCAACTGATGCTCATAAAAGGTTCCCAGTTTCATAAGCGCGATTTTCTCCTTCCGTTTTTCGCCGATTCAAGCTCCAGGCGCGTGCCGCGCGCGCGCGAATCTGCTGACTCGATCGGCCGCTGGGCGCCATCAAGAGTGAAAAGCGTCCGCTCGACCAGGTCGATCAGTTCGCGCTTGCGCCGCTCAATCATCGCAGGCTCGAGCAGGTCTATATCCCACAGCCGCCGGATCATCGACGCGATCGTGAAGTAGCCGATCGTGATCGCGTTGAGCCCCCACATGAAATGCAGCGGATCGACTGCGGTGCGGAATTCGCCGTCGCGCTGGCCGCGGAAAATAAAAGTGACCGCGCTGGAAAACAGCGGCGGCAGGCGCCGTTTGAGCACTTGCCGCCCGGCCCCGCTTTCGTCGGCCATCTCCTTCCACATGATTCGCACGAAATCGCGGTGGCTGGCGATAAAGTCAACCGTGTGCCCGAGCGCCTGGCGCATCCGCTCCTGCCGGCTTTCCTGCTTCCAGACGATCGCGTTGGCCGCGTCGTCCAGACTCTCGAACATCTGGTCCAGCACCGCGAGGTAGAGCTGCTGCTTGGACGGAAAATGATGCAACAGCGACGGCGCCTTGACCCCGATTCGTTTGGCGATGTCTCGCAGGCTGGTGCCGCGATAGCCGCGCTCGGCGAACAGCGCCTGCGCCGCTTGCAGCACGCGCTCACGCGTGTCGGTGGGCCGTCGCAGGCCAACCATCCTGGCGCTGGCGCGCGCCGCTGAAGTTTTCGAAACGCTTCGCACTGACTCGCCGAAAAATCTATCTAACGCCTGTTAGGCTGTCAAACCGCCCCGCCGCCGAACCAGCGCCCCCCGTGGAACAACAAATGCCCCGAGATTAAACTCAGGCATAGGCTGCCGGACCGGGTTCACGATCAGGCACAACTTTCCTGAAAAGAGGAGACACACCGTGGCGGAGTTCAACGAGCAAGCATTGCGCGAATTCAACGATAAACTGATCGAAGAGTTTCGCGCCAACGGCGGCAAGGTGCTCAGCGGCCCGTTCGTGGGCGCGCCGCTGCTTCTGCTGACTACGACCGGCGCCAAGAGCGGCCGTCCCACTACCACTCCGCTGGTGTACACCAAGGACAGCGATCGAATCGTTATAATCGCGTCGAAGGCCGGAGCGCCGAAACATCCCGCCTGGTACCACAACCTCAAGGCTCATCCTGCCCCGACAATCGAGCTGGGGGTCGAACGCTTCCAGGCCAGGGCTGTCATTACCACTGGCTCCGAGCGCGAGCGGCTGTTCAACGCCCAGGCCAAAGCGATGCCCGCCTTCGTTGACTACCAGAAGAACACCACCCGTCAGATCCCGGTCATCGTTCTGGAACGCATGTAGTCGATCGGAGAGCTTTGCATGAATTGATCGCTGCAAATCTTTTTCGAGTCGCACCTACGCCCGGAATTCTTCCGAGCTACGACGCGTTGCTTTCGAGCGTCGGATCGCGGACCAGGATCCCTTGCGCATAGAGCTTGCGAATCTCGCCCGCCGGCATCTTAAGCAGTTCGCGCAGAACTCGCTCGTTGTCCTCGCCGAGCCTCGACGAACGCACTTCTGTCCGGTCCGGCCATGCCGAAAACTTCACCGGCACACCCGGAATCGCGACCTTGCCCAGGATCGGATCCTCGACCCAGCGAACCGTCTTGCGCTCGTTGAGATGCGGATGCTTTATGGCTTCGTTGACCGTCAGCACCGGAGCGCACGGCACGCGCTCAGCATCCAGCGCGGCGATCGCGTCGTCGCGGGCCGGAAAGCGTGTGAGCCACTTCTCGATCACGTCTCTCAGTTGTTCCTTGTTGTCGCGACGCCCGCGGGCATCCTTGAAGCGCGGGTCGGCGGCCAATTCAGGCATCCCGAGCGCGCGCACCAGCTGCGGCCATTGATGCGGCGTCGAGGTAATCAGAATGTATTGGTCGCCCCGGAAATGAAAAATGCCGGTGGTGCCGCCGTCGGGATGCAACGAGCCGGTTCGCGTCGGACGAAATTTGTCGCCGCGCAGTGACACGATAGGCACGCTCTTCTCGTGCATGTGGAAGTAGGTATCGAGCAGCGACGCGTCGAGATACTGGCCTTGTCCCGTGCGCTCGCGATGCAACAGCGCGAAGCCGACAGCCATCGCGGCGGCGACGCCGGTTGAAACGTCGCCGATTGCCATCGTCGTCAGCGCGGGTGGCCCATCGGCCTGCCCGATGCCGTCGGTAACTCCCGCATATGCCTGGCCGATAAAATCGTAGCCGGGCTTGACCGACAGCGGTCCGGTCTGCCCCGCCATCGAAATCGAGCACATGATGATTTTCGGATTGACCGCCTTGATGTCCTTGTAGGCAAATCCGAGCCGGTCGATCACGCGCGGCGCGAAATTTTCAACTACCACATCGACCTGCGGAATCATCGACATCACGATCTCGCGCGCTCCGGGCTTTTTGAGATCGATCGCAAAACTTAGCTTTGAGTGGTTGTGCTGCAGATAATAGGTGCTATGGCTCGAGTTCTTGAATTCAGGCGCTCGCGACTTGAGCCCGTCGGCGCGGATGCGATCGCCGTCAGGCGCGAGTTCGACCTTGATCACTTCAGCGCCCATCTCAGCGAGAATTCGCGTGCAGGTCGGCCCCGCGACGAACTGCGTGAAATCCAGCACCCGGTAGCCTTCGAGCATTTGCGGCTTGTTCGGCATTAATCAGTCATCTCCCACTCTCAACGGCTGCCCGCGACCTAATTTTCTGTCCAGCGGAATTTCAAATATTTTTTCAATCTGTCTCCATTCTCGCTCTAGCTCAAGCCTTCGGTCGAAGGTTGCAAAGTATCGCGCCACCCTGGGGCGGGCTTGCCACCTATCTGCCGCCTTTTGATTATCCGCGTTTGTCGCGAAAGCGTTTAAGTGCTTGATTTAATTGGTGGAGCTGACGCGGATCGAACGCGCGACCTCCTGAATGCCATTCAGGCGCTCTCCCAAACTGAGCTACAGCCCCACCGCGGGCGAGATTTTTCAGCTAACCGGATACCGTCCGTGGAGTCAACCGACCGGGTCCGCGCTGGTAATTGGAGATCGGTTTCATCATGGCGGCGAATCGGCGCCAAGCACGCGTCATTCCCGGGCGCGATCGAGCAGTTCGCGGGCGGCGCGGCGAAATTTGTCGGATACTTCGCCGCCGAGCATGCGCGCGATCTCCTCGGTGCGATCGCCGGGTTCCAGAACCGCCACACGGCTGCGGGTCGAACCGCGCCGCTCTTCTTTTTCGACGGTGAGATGACGGTCCGCGAACGCCGCGATCTGCGCCAGGTGCGTGACACACAAAATCTGATGAAAGCGCGAGAGTTGTTTCAGTTTGCGGCCAACCACCTGGGCAACCGCGCCGCCGATTCCCGCGTCCACTTCGTCGAAAATCATCGTGGCAACACCGCGGCGCTGCGCCTCGAGGCGCTTGAGCGCGAGCATCACGCGCGAAAGCTCGCCGCCCGAGGCGATTCTCAGCAGCGCCATCGCAGGCTGGCCGACATTCGGCGACAGATGAAACTCGACCGTATCGACGCCGAACGGGCCGAGCGCAACGCCGCCATGCACGAAGCCGGCTTCCTCCGCGCCGAGCGCGCCGAGCCGCGCCTCGAAACCCGGCGAGCGCATCCCGAGCGTCCTCAATTCGGCTTCCATCTTGCGGCCGAGCTCGGCGGCAACGCGCTGGCGAATCGAGGACAGTCGATTTGCATGCCCGCTGAGTTCGTCGAGCGCCGCCGCCATCGCGGCTTCGACTTGAGCTTTCGACTCGCCGATTCCTTCGAGCTCGCCAATCTCGGCCCGCGATCGCTCCAACGTCTCGATCACGCTATCGATTGACCCGCCGTATTTGCGCTTGAGCCGCGTCAGTTCCTGAAGGCGGTTGTCGATTTCTTCCAGACGCGCGGGATCCGCCTCGATCCTGGACGCGTACGCGCCGAGCGCGCGCGCCGCTTCCTCGAGGTTCGCGCGGGCCGACTTGATCATCCCGAGCGCATCGCCGAGTTTCGGATCGAGCGCAGCCGCATCGGCCAATCGCGCTTCGGCGCGCGAAACCGTATCGGTCGCCGCGCCGTCGGCGCCGTAGAGCGCCTGCTCGGCTTCGAGCGCGGCGGTGGCGAGCTTGCTTGCGTTGGAGAGCACGGTGCGTTCGCGCGATAGCGCTTCATCTTCGCCCGCGACGAGCTCGGCGCGCTCGAGTTCGGTCGCGCGGAACCTTGCGAGTTCCAGCAAATCCGCGCGTTCGCGTTCGCGGCGGTTTAGTTCGTGAAGGCGGGACTGGATGTCTTGCGCGCGCGCGTAGCGTTCGCGATAGGACGCGAGTTCGTCATCGAGGTTCGCGTAACGATCGAGAGTCTCGCGATGGCTCTCCGCACGGAGCAACGAATGCTGCTCGTGCTGTCCATAAACCTGGACCAGCGACGCGCCTAATTTGCCAAGGCTTTGCACGGTGGCGAGTTCGCCGTCGATCGTCACCCGCGAGCGCCCACCACCTTCGGCGATCACTCTGCGCACGATCAACTCGCGGCGCTCGCCGTCGCGCCTGCGCCCGGCCAGTTCAGGCATCGCGGCCTCGCCCTCGAGCTCGAACCGTCCCTCGACGACCGCCTCCTTCTCGCCGGTGCGAATCATATCGGGCGACGCGCGTGAGCCGAGCAGCAATCCGAGCGCGCTCAAGATGATCGTTTTGCCGGCGCCGGTTTCGCCGGAAAGCACGTTGAGGCCTGCGCCGAATTCGAGCTGAGCTTCCTCGATTATCGCGAAGTTGCGGATGTGCAGTTCGAGCAGCATCTGGGACGCGCGCGCCTATCCCCAGTGGAGCTTGTCACGCCAGATTTCAAAATTCGGATGAGCGGAGCGGATTAGCGAAACGACGTGGCGCGCGCGATGGATTCTGATTACGTCGGTGGGGCCCAGTTGCGCCGACTCCTGGCCGTCGACGGTGAAAATCGCGTCGTGATCCGGCGCCTTCACGTGAATCTCGATTTCAAACGAATCCGGCAGCACCACCGGGCGGTTGCTCAGCGTATGCGGGCAGATTGGCGCGACCACGATCGCGTTGACGGTGGGAAAAACGATCGGGCCGCCAGCGGAGAGCGCATATGCGGTCGAGCCGGTGGGAGTTGCGATGATCAATCCGTCGGCGCGGTAGGAGCAGAAGGCTTTGTGGCCGGCGAATACGTCGAGCTGAAGCATCCCGCCGAGCGGGCCTTTGCCGACGACCACGTCGTTGAGCGCCAGAAACGGCTGGGTGAACTGCTCGGCTGCGCGTTCGACGATTGCCTCGAGCATGATGCGCCGATCGACCTGGTAGTCGCCGTCGAGTATGCGTCTCAGGGCGGCTGGCGCCTCCTTGATAGCCACTTCGGTCAGGAAGCCAAGCCCGCCAAGATTTACGCCCAGGATCGGAATCCCCTTCGATGCGACCAGGCGCGCGACGCCGAGCAGCGTGCCGTCGCCGCCGAGCACGACGATCAGATCGGCACGATCGGCGAGGAGATGCCCTTGCACGGCCTCGGCGCCGATCTTTTTCGCCGTCTCGGTGTCCGCGAGCGGAGTCTTGTGCCTGCTGCGGAGAAGGCGGGTGAGGGTTCGCGCGATGGTGATCGCGTCGGGCCGCTCGTACTTGACGACCAGGCCGACCGTCTTTATGGATCGCTTCGCCACCGCAATCAGGCACTTATCATGCGCTGAAATCGGCGGCAACGCGAAAGCAATAGATGCCCATTGGTGCTCTCACCGAAGAATTTTATACGCGGTGCCGGCCGCGGCCGGATTTTCTTTGCCATACACGATCGCTACCGAATTGATGTAGTAGCCCGTGGTGGATTCGCTGGTCTGCGCTCTGCTCGTGAGTATGACGATCGCATCCGCGCCGGTTTCACAGGCCTTGCGCTGCACGGCGGGCAGCACGTCGGCCTCACTGGCATAAACGTTCCCCAATCCCTCGACGATTGCGACCTTGCGAAAATCCCCCAGCGGCTCATGGCGCAAAACCGGCATGTTGCAATCGGGCGGCTTGGCGGCGCGGCCCGACGGCTCCACTTCCGCAAGCGTCACCTGCGGCGGCAGTGAAATAACGCGAGCGCATCCCGCGGCGGCAATCGCCAGTCCTATTATGATGATCGCAGTTCGCACGAGTAATGAAGTATCCACCGATGGGCGTCGCGGGCAAGAGCGGTTGCGCGGGTTTCCCGCCGCTCGCATTGGGCAGTCTTTAGTATAAAATCGCGCTACGCTTGCGCGCGCAAAGCCCGGCGCGTAAAGGCTGCATGTCACGATGGCAAACACCGGCAAACCCAGCCGTCCAATCCTTGGCGCGCATATGTCGATCGCCGGAGGTGTCGGCGAGGCGCTGATTCGGGGCCAGCAGGCCGGCTGCGAATGCATTCAGATTTTTACCAAGTCGTCGCGACAGTGGGCGTCGAAGCCGTACAGCAAAGAGGAAATCGAGAATTTCAAACGCAATCAAATCGAAACCGGCATCGGGATCGTGATCGCGCACGACTCCTACCTGGTGAATCTCGGCGCGCCCGATGAAGCTCTGCGGATCAAGTCGGTCAAGGCGTTTATCGATGAGCTGAATCGGTGCGAGGCGCTCGGCGTGCCCACGCTGGTCGCGCATCCGGGCGCTCATGTCGGCGCGGGGGTTGAGAATGGACTCAAGACGATTGCAAAGTCGATCGACGAGGCGCACGCCGCATGCAAAGGCTTCGCGGTGAAGATCGCGCTGGAAATCACCGCCGGCCAGGGCAGCACGCTCGGCCACACGTTTCAGCAGATGGCGCAAATCTTCGACGCCGTCGTTGAACACGAGCGCCTCCGGCTATGCTTCGACACCGAGCATGCCTTCGCCGCCGGCTACGAGCTGCGCACTCCGGAAGGCTATGAAAATACCTTCAGCGAACTCGACAAGTTTATCGGAATCAAAAAACTGGCCGCGTTTCATCTCAACGACTCGCTCAAGGACTTCCATTCGCGCGTCGATCGCCATCAGCATATCGGGAAGGGATTTATCGGGCTCGACGCGTTTCGCCGCATCCTCAACGATCGGCGGTTTTTCGGCCTGCCGATGTGCCTGGAGACGCCCAAGGGTCCCGACCTGAAAGAGGATATCGAGAACCTGGCGACCTTGCGCCGTCTCTTCAAGAACTGACTATTGACTGATGATTAAACGAATACTCACTGGAGACCGTCCCACCGGGCCATTGCATCTCGGCCATTATGTAGGATCGCTGCAAAACCGGATACGCCTGCAGGATGAATACGATACCTACTTGCTAATCGCCGACATCCAGGCGCTGACCGACAACTTCGAGCATCCCGAGCAGCTCGAAGCGAATATCTTCGAGGTCGCGCTCGACTACCTGGCGGTCGGCCTCGATCCGGACAAGGTGAAGATCGTCGTTCAATCGATGGTCCCGGAGCTGACCGAGCTGACGATCTACTTCATGAACCTTGTCACCACCGCGACGCTCGAGCGCAATCCGACGCTCAAGGACGAAATCAAGCAAAGGAATTTCACGAGCCGCCTGCCGGTGGGCTTTTACACGTATCCAATCTCGCAGGCTTCGGACATCACGATCTTCAAGGCGCATCTAGTCCCGGTCGGCGAGGACCAGCTCCCGATGATCGAGCAGGCGCGCGAGATCGTGCGGCGCTTCAATCGCATGTACGACAAAGTCCTCATCGAACCGAAGGCGCTGGTCGGCCAGGTGGCGCGGCTGCCGGGGACGGACGGCGGCGCGAAGATGTCGAAGTCGCTCGGCAACTGCATCTACCTTGGCGATTCGCCCGAGGTCGTGCGCAAGCGCGTGATGTCGATGTTCACCGATCCCACGCGCCTGCATCCAACCGATCCCGGCCACGTCGAGGGCAATCCCGTTTTCACGTATCACGACGTGTTCAATCCGGATAAGGCGGAAATCGAAGACTTGAAGGAGCGCTACCGCAAGGGCACGGTCGGCGACGTCGAGGTCAAGGAGAAGCTGTTCAAGGCGCTGAACGTTTTTCTGGAACCGATTCGCGAGCGCCGCGCGCATTTCGCGTCGAAGCCCGATCGCGTCCGCGAGATAATCGTCGAGGGTACGCGTAAGGGACGCGCCGTCGCGCAGGCAACGATGGCCGAAGTGCGCACCGCGATGAAGATCAGCTACCGATTTTAGTTGTCGGTAGAATCACCTGCGCGGTGTGCGGCAGGGGCTGCGGCCCCTGCACCCGGTGCCAGGAAATAAAGATGCGGGACTTCGTCCGGGCGGGGGGACAGATACTCAATACGCCTTGGCGAAATACGCGCGCTCGGCCGCCGGCTCGCCGCATACCATGCACACCCCCGCGACGCCGTCATTGGTGAGTGGAATTGCGCGGCAAGTCGCTTTGGTCTCCTCGCGAATCCGCGTCTCGCACACTGGATTCCCGCACCAATAGACGTCGGCGAATCCACCGCCGCCCTCGCCTTCCATGTGATTGCGAAACTGGGCGTAGTCGTCGAACTTTCGCGTATTCGCGATCATCGCGGCCTTCGCCTGCGCGTAGAGATTTTTCTGAATCTCGCCCAGCAGCGCGCCGACCGCGTCCGCGATCGATCCGAGCGACGCCTTGCTCTTTGATTCCGGCCCCGACTTGTCGCGCCGCGCGAATACTGCCTCGCCCGAGGCAACGTCGCGCGGTCCGATCTCGATTCTCACCGGCACGCCGCGCATCTCCCAGTCGTTGAACTTGAACCCCGGCGTCAGTCCTTCGCGATCGTCGATGCGCGCGCGGATTCCGGCCTGCGTCAGCGATTCCAGCGCGGCACGCGCCGCGGCGAGGACTTTTTCGCCCTCCTCGGGTTTGCGGAATATGGGCACGACGACCGCTTGCGTCGAGGCGACCGCCGGCGGCAGCCGCAGTCCCTGGTCGTCGCCGTGCGCCATCACGATCGCGCCGAGCAGCCGGGTCGATACCCCCCAGCTCGTCTGCCAGACGAACTGCATCTGATTTTGATCGTCGAGGTAGCGGATCTCGAACGGCTTGGCGAAGTTCTGGCCGAGAAAATGCGAGGTGCCGCATTGCAGCGCGCGCCCGTCGCCCATCAAGCCCTCGATCGCGTAGGTCTCGACGGCGCCCGGGAATCGCTCGGCCGCGCTCTTGCGTCCGACGATCAGCGGAATCGCCAGGAACTCCTCGACGAACCGGCGGTACACTTCGAGCATCGTGAGCGTTTCGCGTTCGGCTTCCTCGCGCGTGGCGTGCGCGGTGTGTCCCTCCTGCCAGAGGAACTCGGTGGTGCGCAGGAACAAACGCGTGCGCATCTCCCAGCGCACGACGTTGCACCATTGATTGAGCATCATCGGCAGGTCGCGATGCGATCTGATCCACTGCGCGAACATATGGTTGATGATCGTCTCGGAGGTGGGACGCACGATCAGCGGCTCTTCGAGCTCCTTGCCGCCGCCGTGCGTAACGACCGCAAGCTCGGGCGCGAACCCCTCGACGTGTTGCGCCTCCTTTTGCAGGAAGCTCTGCGGGATGAACAGGGGAAAGTATGCGTTGCGGGCGCCGGTTTGCTTGATGCGCCGGTCGAGCTCGTCGCGCAGCATCTCCCAAATGGCGAAACCGTCGGGACGAAACACGATGCATCCGCGCACCGGCGAGTAGTCCGCCAGCTCCGCGCGCAGACAGATGTCGTTGTACCACGCGGCGAAGTCCTCGCTGCGCGGGGTTACCTTCTTGTCATTTGGTTTTGCTTGTTTTTCCGCCATTCGTCTTGCGTGACGATTGTGATTATCGTCAATTGGTACAGTCTCCGGATAAAATCGGCTCGAATCAACTTATTCCGGAGCGCGCCCGAGGTGAAAGCCATGAAGCTGAGATTCCGAGCAGCCGCCGCCGGCCTTGCGCTTGCGATTGTAATCCCAGCGTTCGCTGCCGCGGCGTGGGCGGATAGCGGTGCGAATACTCCCGCCATGCGGACGATTGAAGTTGACGGCAGCGGCGAGACGCGCACCTCTCCCGACACCGCGGATTTGGATCTAGCGATCGAGACTGAAGCGAAGACGGCCGAGGAAGCGGCGAACCGCAACGCCGCGCTGGCGACCAAGGTGATCGACGCGCTCAAGTCCAAACTCGGCGACAAGGGCAAGATTACCACCGGCGGCTATTCGCTGAATCCCGAGTACGACCAGCGTGCGAGCGAGAAGCCCAGGATTATCGGCTACAACGCTCAAAACTCGGTTACGGTGCATACCGGCGCGCTCGACCTCGTTGGCCCGCTCATCGATTCCGCGATTGCGGCCGGCGCAAATCGCGTCAACTCGCTTGACTTCAGCGTCAAGGACGACACCAAGGCGCGTACTGAAGCGATCGCGATCGCAACTCGCGACGCCCGCGCACAGGCCGAAGCGCTTGCGTCTGCGCTGGGCGTGAAGCTCGGCAAGGTCCTCAAGGCGACGACGATGGCGCAAGCGCGGCCGATTCCGATGCGGATGGGAAGGGCAATGGCGATGTCGGCCAGCGTGGCCACACCGGTCGAACCGGGCGAGGTCACCGTGTCGGCGACGGTTTCTCTCAGCTTCGAGATTGAGTAGGTTTTGCTTTTGCGCTATCGACCAAGCGTGCACTTGAGGCCGCGATGCTGAAGCCCGGCGATCCCGCACCGTCGTTCGATCTTGACTGCGCGCTTGATGGGCGTATCGCACGCTCCAGTCTGGCGAAGATTTCTTCCGAGCTGGTTCTGATCTTTTTCTATCCGCGCGACTTTTCCTTCATCTGTCCCACCGAGGTCACGGGCTTCAACAAGGCGCTGAAGGAATTTACCGCCGAGGAGACGACGATCGTGGGCATCAGTATCGACGACGTGGACAGCCATCTGCGATGGGCCCGCGAGCTCGGCGGAATCGGCTACCCGCTGCTCGCCGACCCGGACGGCAATCTGGCGCGCGCCTACGGCGTTTTCGACGACCAGCAAAAGGTCGCGTTGCGTGCGACGTTCATCCTCGATCGGAAACGCAAGGTTGCGTTCGCCGCATCATGCCCGCTGAACGTCGGACGCAGCGTGATCGAGACGCTTCGAATCGTGCGCGCGCTCCGAACCGGCCAACTTTGCCCCGCCGATTGGACTCCGGGCGTCGAGTTCGGTCCCGCCAACCGCGAGTTCTAGGACCAGCTTGGCCGCAATCGATCCCGCGGGGAAAAGGCGGCTGTTCGAGCGGCTCTCGAGCGTGCGCGAAATTGTGTTCGGCGTGCAGGACGGCGTGCTGACCACCGCGGGCGTGCTGTGCGGGCTCAGCGGCGCCGTCTCACAGCATTCGCAGGTCGCGCTCGCCGCCCTGGCTTCCACCGCGGCCGGTGCGCTCTCGATGGCTGCAGGAGCCTACTTGGGCACGCGCGCGGAAACCGAGGTGCTGAGCGCCGAGCTTGAGCTCGTGCGCGTCGACGCTGCCGCCAAGCCGTACACCGTCCAGGAAGGATTGCTCGACGAGCTGTGCAAGGAAGGCCTCAGTCGCGAGGGCGCCTATCGCATCGTCCGCTTGCTCAGCACCTCGCCCAAGGCTCTCGCATCGACCGCCGAGGCAAAGATGTTCGGGCTCAGTGGCGGGACGTTCGGCAGGCCGGCGTTGGATGGAATCGTGATGGGGATCGCATTCCTGGCCGGCGCGGTGGTGCCGCTGCTGCCGTACATGTTAATTCCAGATCCCCGCTACGACCTTGGCGGCGCGCTGGTTGCAACCGCGCTCACCTTGTTCGGGGTTGGATACTTCGAGGGTTGGCTCGCGCATCGCGCCGATCGCTGGCGGCCGGGCCTGCGCTTTCTTGCAATCGCGATGAGCGCGGCGGCCGCCGGCTATCTGATCGGGCTGGCGATCTCGCCACTCGGTGCAACCGCAGGCTAACCTTGTTCGCGTGAAAGTCCCTGCGTACTCGTCGCTGACCGCGTTTCTGGCGCACTATCACGCGCTCAAATCAGACCCGTCGCGCGGCTCTGACGACGAGCAGCTATTGGCCGTGATGTCGGCCGCGATCGCGACGCTTGCGCCCGAGGCTCGCGCCGCACTCGATTCCGTCGAGGACAGCGCCCGTGCGAAACGCCATCGCGATCGCGCCGAGCTCCGGCTCCGCCGCGAGCTTGCCGCACGCGGATTTGTTGCGGGCTGAGCGATGCTCGCTTACCTCGTACGGCGAATCGTATTTGGCGCGGCGGTCCTGGTCGGAACGTCGGTCATCACGTTTGCGATCGCGTTCGTCGTTCCCGCCGATCCCGCGGTCGCGATGGCCGGGGCGAAGGCCGATCCGCAAACTCTCGCCTCGATCCGGATCGAGATGGGGCTGGACCAGCCGCTCTACGTCCAGTACGCGCGCTACTTCGATCGCGCGATTCACGGCGACCTCGGCCGTTCGTATATCCGGCGCGAGAGCGTGACGCGGCTGATAGCCGACCGCTTTCCCGCAACCGCGGTGCTGGCGGGCGCCGCGATGGCGTTGTCGTTGATGCTTGGAATTGCGATGGGCGCGCTGGCGGCCGCGTATCGCGGGCGCGCGGCCGACAACATCCTGCTGGTAATATCGCTGGCGCTGGTGTCGATCCCGGTGTTCTGGCTGGGCACGATGCTGCTGATCGCGGTGGCTGCCACCATTCGCTCATTTCCGCTTGGCGGTTACAGCGGCGCCACCAGCCTGATTCTGCCGACGCTGACGCTCGCGCTCGGCTCGGCCGGCTACTATTCGCGCGTTCTTCACACCAGCCTGTGCGATGCGTTCGATCAGGATTACGTGCGCACCGCGCGCGGCAAGGGTCTCTCGCGCGTCCGGGTGATGCTCAAGCACGCGATGGCAAACGCGCTGCTGCCGCTGGTCACGCTGGCCGGGCTCGATCTGGCGGGGCTGCTTTCGGGCGTGGTTCTGACCGAGACGGTCTTCAACTGGCCGGGGATCGGGCGGCTGGCAGCCGAGGCGATCTTCAATCTCGACATCCCGGTGATCATGGGCACGGTGCTGTTCTCCGCGTTCCTGATTGTCGTCGTCAATCTGCTGGTGGACCTGCTCTACGCGTGGCTCGATCCGCGTATTCGGCTGGCGGAGACCGGATGAATATCCGCCGCCTCGTCACGCTCGAAACCGTTGGCGCCGCGATGGTCAGCGTGCTCGTGATCGTCGCGATCTTTGCGCCGTTGCTCGCGCCGCACGATCCGACGATCGTCGTCGCGCCGACCTTTGGCGATCCCGGCGCGCCCTCATTCGCATTTCCGATGGGCACCGACGAACTCGGCCGCGACGTGCTCTCGCGCATCATCTTCGGCGCCCGAATATCGCTCACCGTCGGCGTCGCCGCGATGGCGGTCACGATGACCATCGGCATCGCGATCGGCCTGTGCTCGGGATTCTTCGGTGGCGCAGTCGATTTTATTCTGATGCGCTTCACGGACCTGATGCTGTCGCTGCCGCCGCTGCTGCTCGCGATGGCGCTGGTTGCGGTGCTGGGACCGAGTTTGCGCACGATCTTCATCGTCATTGGGCTGGTTTCATGGACGTCGATCGCGCGCGTGGTGCGGGCGGAAACGCTGGCGATGTCCCGGCGGGATTTCGTGGTCGGCGCTACGGCTCTGGGCGCGCCGTCACGCCGAGTGATCGCGCGCCATATCGTCCCCAACGTCCTGCCGATAATCGTCGTGATGGCGGCGCTCAGGACCTCCGACACCCTGCTGCTCGACGCCGCGCTCAGCTTCCTTGGGCTGGGCGTGCCGCCGCCAACGCCGAGTTGGGGCCGAATGATCGAAGAGGCGACGATTTACTTCCGCACCGCGCCGTGGCTGGCGACCTTCCCCGGTCTGGCGATCTTTTACGCGGTGCTCAGCTTCAATCTGCTCGGCTACGGATTTTTGCGCAGGCGCTCGCAATGATCCGTCGAAGACTCAAGCCCGCGCGCATCACGCTGTTGCTCCAGGCAATCGCGATCGCACTAGCCGCGGGATGCGGCGGCGGACCACCGCCGCTCAAGTTACCGCCGCACGCGATGGTGCTCCGGCTTGCGGATGCCGACGACGTGCCGACACTGGACCCGGCGGCTGGATATGACACCGTTTCCTGGACTTTCGAACAGGCAATTTTCGACACCCTGGTGCGCTACGGCGACGGCAATATCGAACTCGAACCCGATATCGCAACCGCCTGGGAAGTCTCGCCCGACGCGACGACTTTTACCTTTCACCTGCGCGCTGACGCCCGTTTTTCCGACGGACGAGCCGTAACCAGCGCCGACTTCCGCTATGGAATCGAACGCGTGCTGAATCCCGCCACGCGCTCGCGAGGGATGGAGTACTACCGCGGTATCGTGGGCGCGGCCGATTTCGCCGCGCATCGCAGCGCCCACGTGAGCGGAATCGAGACGCCTGACAATTCGACAATCGTTTTCCACCTGGGCGCACCCGATCCGATCTTCGCGCACAAGCTCGCGATGCCGTTTGCGTCGGCCATCCCGCGCGACGTCGCGGAAAAATGGGGCGACGATTTTTCCCGCCACGTCGTTGGCAGCGGCGCCTTCATGCTGCGCGAGTGGATTGGCGGGCAACGCCTGGTGCTGGTGCGCAATCCCTGCTACTTCGCCAAACCGTTGCCGCATCTCGACGCGATCGTCGAGTCGGTCGGAGTAAACCAGGAGCTGCAATGGCTGCGCTTCGACGCGGGCCAAATCGACGCGGTGGTCGATATCCCGCCGGCCGAGTTCCCCTACGTCATGAAAACTCCGGCGCTGCGAAAGTTGACCCTGGCGAAAACCACGGTCACGACCCGCTACCTCGGCATGAACTGCCAGATGTGGCCGTTCACCGACGTCCGCGTGCGCCGCGCGCTGAGCTGCGCGATCGACCGCCGCAAGCTGATCGCAATTTTGAACGGACGCGGCGTCGTCGCGCGCGGTCTTATGCCGCCGAACCTGCCCGGCTACGACCCCAATCTCGAGGGCTACGACTATGACCCGGCGAAGGCGCGCGCACTGCTCGAACAGGCGCATCTCGCACGCGGCTTCGAGTTTGAAATCTGGATGCGCGCCGACCAGACCATCCTGATGCTCGCACAATCGATACAGCAGGATCTCGCGCCGCTCGGAATCCGCGCCAGGCTGAAGCCGGTCGCGTGGGGGCCGTTTCTCGAAGCGATTCGCCAGCCCCGCACAGTGCAATCGTTCATGCAGGGATGGGAGGCTGACTTTCCCGATCCCGAGAATTTTCTCGGTGCGCTGCTTTCGCGTGCCGAGTGGGGTTCCAACAACGACAGTTTTTATTCCAACCCCGCGGTCGAGCAACTACTCGGTGAAGCCGAGCCCGTGGCCGACCTGAAAAAGCGCTACGCACTCTACGACCAGGCCGAGAAGATCGTCGTCGCCGACGCGCCGTGGGTTTTTCTCTACTACCCGGTGACTTACATAATCCGCCAGCCGTGGGTGCACGATTACGTGATCAATCCGATGCGGCCGACGCGCTTCGAGCACGTCTGGCTCTCCCCGCACCCGGATTAGCGGCGCGCCCGGCGGGTCTCACGCGCTCGCTGAAGTGCTTGCGGGCTCGGCGCGCAGCGCGGTCAGCTCGCGGCTGGCGCGCGGCAGGAACACCAGTCCGATCAGCGCGTTGCAAAGCATGAAGGTGAGTTGCGCGGCGATACTGTAGGCGACGATCTTCGCCGCCGGCGCGTTGCTCGAGAAGAACAACAGCCACGCCGCCTGGCTGGTGCCGAGATGAGCTACCGCGATCGGCAGCGCGGCCGCCAGGAACACCAGCGGCAGAAACAGCATCAGCTTCACGAACGGGACCGCGATCCCATACAGCGCCAGCGCATAATATTGCGCGACGACCGAGGCGAGGAAGGTCGGCGCCTTGATCGCCAGCACCACCAGGTAGTCGAGCGGGCGCGCCTGGATAAAAGTCGCGAGCAATGCGCCCGCCCTTCCGTTCTCGACCCAGTTCCGGATCGGCGCGATCCGCCGGGCAATCGCGAAGAAAATAATTAGTGCCGCCAGCATCGCCCATGCCGCGATGTACACGACGCGAAGAACCGCAACCAGCCTCACCTGCGCGGCGCTCGCCGGCGTGTAAAAGATCACTCCCAGCGTCGAGAAGAGAAAAAGTTGGTAGATTTCGAGCAGCGCGATGAACAGCACCGAGCTGAGCGCGCTCAGGAAGCTGACTCCGGCTTTGCGATGCAGATAGTACGCGACGCCGCCCTGGGCGAGGCTGGTGTTGACGAGCGCCAGCACGTACATGCTCGCGCGAATCGGCAGGATGTCCCGATAGTGCATCCGCGCGTTGAAGCGGCGCACAACCCAGGTGAGACACGCCGAATCGATCGCGCAGTAAAACAGCGAGTACGGCATGAACACCGCCAGGAATTCGAGCACCGGCACCTGCGACAGCGCTTGCTCGACTTTGCGGATGGGAATGCGCCAGAAGATCAGCGCAAAGATCGCGACGGTTCCGAGATACGGAGTCGCCTTGCGCCAGAGCGGTGTCGCGCGAGTCGGCGGGATCCCGTCGCGCGGCGCATCGCTCGAACCGGGAATCGGCCCGGCGCTCATGCGTCGCTCAGCCTGATCGCGGCGCTTCCCGTCAGCACCTGTGCGGCGCGCTGATTCTCGACGTGTATCTGCAGCTCGGCCCGCTGCGGACCGACGGCAACTATTTTCGCGCGGGCGGTCAAAGTGTCGCCGTAGAACACCGGCCTGGTGAGCGATACATCGATACGTCCGCCGCGAACAAAGCGCATGCCGAAGTTGTCCGCCAGGAATTGCGCGACTATCGCGATGGTCTGCTCGCCGGCGGCGATCGGCGCCACGAATCCCGCCTTGCGCGCGGCGTCCTTGTTGTCGTGGATGTTGCCGCGCGGGCGGCGCCGCGGCGGCTGCTCGATGCTCTCGAGGTAGGCCTTCGCCACGTCCGCATCGATAAGGTACGGCGCCGAAACCAGTTCCGCGCCGATTCGAATCTCACCGGGCGGCGCGCTCATCGCATCTCTCCCTTGTCGTTCAGCAGCACCGACGTAATCGCCTGCCGCACCAGCAGCTGATCGGTCACCGCGTCGCGCGATTCATATTCCAGCGTGAAATAAAACTTGCCGCGCTTGTGATACACGGCCGTGATCGTACCCTCGGTCTTGACCGCCTGGCCCACGCGCATCGGCTCGTGAAACTCGCACCAGTGCTTGGCGTGGACTCCGCCCGTACCGCCCTTGAGATGAGCGGCGATGAGCAGCGCGTAATCCTGCAAGCGCATCGTGGGCGACACGATCGCGCCGGGGTTGCGCGCATCGACGATGAATTCGGGACTCGTGGCCCCTACCACCTGCGAGAATGCGCGCGCCTGCTCGGGAGTGACGAGGTAATGAATCGGCCCAAGGCGCATCCCTTCGTGGAGGTTCTCCGGGCGCATCGGGAGTCGAGTATCTTCGCTCATAGGACAGATTGAACAAGCTTAGCAGGCGTGCAAGATTCGGCGAACTGCGGTTTTGAGTGCGATGCCAACTGACAGAGTCCCATACGCGCGCAAGGCGCAAACCCATCTTAGCAAGGCCGACCCGGTCCTCGCACGGATTATTGCCGAGGTCGGTGCGCTTGGAATCCAGCCGCGCCGCGAGCGCTTCCAGGCGCTGGCGCGAAATATCATTTTCCAGCAGCTTGCGGGCGCCGCCGCCAACGCGATTTACGGCCGCTTTGTCGGCTTGTTCCCCGGCGTGGAATTCCCCTCGCCGGAGCAAGTGCTCGCCAAAACCGACGCGGAACTGCGCAGCGTGGGCCTCTCGGAAAAGAAGGCGCTCTACATAAAGGACCTCGCGGCGCACGTCCGGGACGGCAAGCTCAACTTCCATCGCTTCCATCGAATGACCGACGAGGAGATCGTCGCCCATCTCACCCAGGTCAAGGGAATCGGCAAGTGGACGGCTGAAATCTTCCTGATGTTCAACCTGGGACGGCCCGACGTGATGCCCGCCGACGATCTCGGCGTCCAGAACGCGGTCTGGCGGCACTACCGGATGCGGAAGCGGCCCAATCGCAAGCGCCTGCTCAAGCACGCCGAGCGATGGCGTCCGTATCGAACCGCGGCGGCATGGTATCTGTGGCGCAGCCTCGACATCGTGCTGCCCGACGGTGGAGCAAAGGCAGCGGCGAAAAAGCTCGCGAAACGCAAGCAGCGGTAGGGTTGCGCACCGCGTTGCTACTCGGCCAGCATCGGATTCGGTTTCGG
Organism: Candidatus Binatus sp.; assembly: GCF_036567905.1. Lineage (NCBI taxonomy): Bacteria > Candidatus Binatota > Binatia (SeqCode) > Binatales (SeqCode) > Binataceae (SeqCode) > Binatus (SeqCode) > Binatus sp. (SeqCode). The sequence goes on along the minus strand of NZ_DATCTO010000008.1, from coordinate 57,757 downwards.
CAAGCCAAGCTTGGACAGCGATTCGTCCAGCGCGCGCGCTTCGTTGGACGGAGCCAGCTCGCGCTCGGCGAGCGCGTCGACGCGGCGGCGCATTTCCTTTAGTTCGGTGTAGAGGCCGCCGGACAAGCGCGCGATCACGACGAAACAAATCCACGGGACGACGACCAGTCCCACAATTGTAATCGCAATCATGGTGCGGGCCTGTGATTCGGCGCCGGCCGCCACTGCGACCAAAGCCGCGTCATCAAGGCTCATCAGATCCGCCACCGTCCCTTCCAGATCGCGCAGCCGCGGCTCGAGGCTGTCGTCGCCCGGCGCCGCCGCGCGCAGCGCGTCGAACAGCGGGCGCGCGTCGTTGGCGATTTTCTCGATCCGTTCGGCCTGCTCGCGGGTTTCGATATGCGATCGTGCAATCTCGATTTCAGAAATGAATCCACGCTGCTGATCCATGACGATTTGCGATGCGTCGGATTGCGTGCGTCCCCAATCCATCTTGTAAAGCGCGTTTTCCATCCCCTGGGCCGCGCGCGCCGCCGCATATTCGTTGTCGTAGATTTGCCGCGGCGCCGTCCCGAAGACGTGAAACGCGCCTGCAATCAGCGCGGCCGCCAGCAACAGAATCGCCGGCGCCAGCGCGGCCATAAAACGGAGCTTGGTAACAATAGTCAGGTTGTTCATGCCGGTTTTTTTCCTGTCGTTGCCTCCCAAAAGGATGCCCGCGATGGACGCGAAAACGCAACGACCCGATATGACGCGCGGGCCGCAGTATGCGATAATCGCCGCGATGAATTTTGCCGATCGCCTTGCACAAGCGTCGCGTCTCAAGCAGAGCGTCGTGGTGCTTGGCATCGATCCCCAGCTCGATGCGCCGGACGCGCCCGCAATCCCGCGCGGTTACACTCTGGCGCGCTTCTGTTGCGAAATCGTCGAGGCGTGCGCGCGCTCTGCGGTCGCGGTCAAGCCACAACTGGCGTTTTACGAAGCGCGCGGGCTGGAGGGGATGCGCGCGTTTTGCGAGGTCGTCAAGCTGGCCCGGCGCCTCGGCTTGATTACGATCGCGGATGCAAAGCGCGGCGATATCGGCACGACCTCGGCCGCCTATGCCGAGGCTTTTCTGGGCGATGGCGATTTCAGTTGCGACGCCGTGACCGTCAACCCGTACCAGGGAATTGACGCGGTGATGCCGTTTGTCGCGAAGGCGAGAGACGGCCGCGGGGTATTCGTGCTGGTGAAGACTTCGAATCCCTCGTCGGGGGAATTCCAGGATCTGAGCGCATCGGGCCGCCCGCTATGGGAGTCGGTTGCGGCGCGCGTGAACGAATGGGGCGGCGACTGCGTGGGCGCCAGCGGTCTCAGCTCCGTCGGCGCGGTGGTCGGCGCGACTTATCCCGAGCATGCGCGGCGAGCGCGTGAATTGATGCCGGCCGCGACGATCCTGGCGCCGGGATACGGCGCGCAAGGCGGGTCGGCGCCGGACGCGGTCGCATCGGCGCGCGCGGACGGCGCCGGATTCATCGTCAATGCGAGCCGAAGCCTGATGTACGCGTATCGGAAAAAGGACGGCGCCAAGCCCGTCGAGGCGGCCGCCGAGTACGCCGAGGCGATGCGCCTGGAATTGAATGCCGCGCTCGCCGCACGCCGCGCGCAAGGATTGGCGCGCACCGCGTGACGAACGCACAATGATCGGGTTGGCCGCGCACGCGCCTATGCGCGCAGCAGTTCGGCTTCGTCCGCGGCCAGCGTGGCGTAAACTTCGCGATCGATCGCCCGGTAGCGAGCGAGCGCCTTGTCCGCCTGCTCTTCGTTGCCCTGCTCCCGGGCGATTTCGTGCATCTCCTTTTCGATCCAGGACAGATGCCACGGTTCGTCTTTCATGACGGACTTCAGCACTTCCATCGTCTCCGGATCGACGTTGGGCAGCGCGATATGCGCGTTGTAACGGCTTTGCGCGCGCTCTTCGACCACGACCGTCAATGCGAGCAGATCGATAATCGTTTTGGGCACGCCGGTGCGAAGTCCGAGCCGGCGCTGGTAGCCGTCGTCGATAAGGACCGGAGCGCCGCCCAGATCCGCGATTCGCTTGGTCCATAGATAAGCATGGCGCGTTTCGTCGGCGAGATGAGCCGTCATCTTGAGCAGCGACTCGCCGTCCTTCATGTGTCCCAGGAGATTGAAGAGTAACCGCGCCCCCCGCAATTCGGCGTCGCGATAGAAGCTAAAGATAAGAATCTGCTTCTCAGTCGCAGACATTGTGGTGAAATCCCTCGTTGCAAGTGCTGTAGCGCCCAATACTTCGTCCTCCGTCAACCGTCAAAAAACGACGGCCGGTGTGTAATAATATCAGATGAGACGGTTGTGCGTAACTTATGCGATTGCTTTCGCACGATCAATAAAACGCGGCCGCGGCGACGCCTCCGGCGGCCCGTCGCGCGAATCCGCCGCTTTGATGATCAGGTTGCGAATCTTCGGCGTTAAGAACAACTTACTTATATCACCGCGCGAAATCGCGGGCGGTCCATCGAAGGGAAGCCGCGCGATTGTCGCGGGTGGTGCGCGATGCCGTCACCAGACGCATATTGGCTCGCATTGAGACGCGCTCGCGGAGTCGGTCCGCGAACCTGCAAGCTGCTGATCGAAAAGTTCGGCTCGCCCGAAAAAATATTCCAGCTCAATTCCGGCGAGATCGCAGCCGCCGGCGTGCCGCGCAACACCGCGCGCAGTATCGCCGAGTTTCGCGACTTCGAACCGCTCGAGAAAGAGCTGTGCGAGCTGCCCAACATCGGCGCGCGCCTGGTCAAATGGACTGACGCCGACTATCCGCCAAATTTGCGCCAAATCGCCGACCCGCCGCCGTTCCTGTTCGTGCGCGGCCCAGCCCAGCTCAGCGATCCCGCCTGCATCGCAATCGTCGGCGCTCGCGCGGCCAGCGATATCGGCCGGCGGATGGCGCAGAGGCTCGGCCTCGAGCTCGCGGCCAAGGGCTTCACTATAGTCAGCGGCCTGGCGCGTGGAATCGACGGCGAGGCGCACCAGGGAGCGCTCGACGCGCACGGCAAAACGCTCGCCGTGCTGGGATGCGGCGTTGACGTCATCTATCCCGCCGAGCATCGCAAGCTGGCCGACGCGATCCTCGCCGGCGGCGGCGCTCTCATCAGTGAACTCCCGATTGGAACGCCGCCGCTGGCGGAGAACTTCCCAACTCGCAACCGCATCCTGTCGGGCCTATGCCTTGGCGTCGTAATCGTCGAGGCGGCTGAAAAGAGCGGCTCGCTGATCACGGCACGGATGGCGCTCGAACAAGATCGCCAGGTGTTCGCCGTTCCCGGCAGCCCGCTTTCCGGCAAAACGCGAGGCAGCAATCGCCTGCTGAAGGATGGCGCGAAGCTGGTCGAATGCGTCGAGGACGTGATCGAGGAGTTGGCGCCTCAGATGGCCAGCAGACCGGTGGCGACCCGGAGCCTGCCCAACGAGCCGGCAGAACGGGCTCCGACGCCTGTAGCGTCCGACACGAGAGCTGAAGTCGCTCACATTGCCGAGTCGGCCAAAGGCGCCAAGACTCTCCAAATAGTAGCTGATGAAGCTACAGCAATCTTAGGTAATCTAAAAGAATCCGAAAGGCTCCACGTTGATTCGATCATCGAGTCCTCCGGGCTAAATGCCCAAACCGTGCTTAGGTTATTGCTGGAACTGGAACTCGAGGGTCGCGTTACCCAGCATCCGGGCAAGCTTTTCTCGCTTGCATAAGTCTGGCAGGCTGTAGCTCTTGCCTCACTGGGAATGGGTGGGGAATGGGAGCTGGAGGCGCCTAAATCGGTGGCTAAAAATCTTGTAATCGTCGAATCGCCCGCAAAGGCGAAAACCATCAAGCGTTACCTCGGTAGCGATTACCAGGTCATGCCCTCGGTCGGGCATGTGGTGGACCTGCCCAAAAGCAAGCTGGGCGTCGATGTCGAGCACGATTTCGCTCCCGACTACGTGGTAATCAAGGGCAAAGAGAAGGTAATCGGCGAGATCAAGAGCGCCGCCAAGGGCAAGGAGAATATCTACCTCGCCAGCGACCCCGACCGCGAAGGCGAGGCGATTGCGTGGCACATCGCCGAACACCTCGGCAAGACCAAGTCCAACGTCCGCCGCGTACTGCTCCATGAAATCACCGCCGCCGCCGTCAAGCAGGCGGTCGCCAATCCTTCGGACCTCGATCATCACCTGTTCGACGCGTACCAAGCGCGCCGTGTGCTCGATCGGCTGGTTGGGTACAAGATAAGTCCGCTGCTGTGGGACAAGGTCAAGCGCGGGATCAGCGCCGGGCGCGTGCAATCGGTTGCGTTGCGGATAATCGTCGATCGCGAACGCGAGCGCGAGGCATTCCGCGCCGAAGAGTACTGGACGCTCGACGCCCGCCTTTCCGGCAAGAATCCGCCGCCGTTCAAGGCGCGGCTCTTCAGCTACAAGGACGACCGCATCGACAACAAATCCCGCAAGCTGGCCGAGGCCGAGGCGCGCGCGATCATGGCGGCCGTCGAGGCGGCGCCGTTCAAAGTCAAAAGCGTCGAGCGCAAGGAAGTCCGCCGCAGTCCGACGCCCCCGTTCATCACCTCGCGGCTTCAGCAGGAGGCCTCGCGCAAGCTCTTCTTTCAGCCGCGGCGCACGATGCAGATCGCGCAGAAGCTGTACGAGGGCGTCGAGCTTGGCGAGCAGGGCGCGGTCGGGCTTATCACTTATATGCGCACCGACTCGCCGCGCGTTTCCGAGCAGGCGCTCGACTCCGTCCGCAACCATATCGGCTCGCGCTATGGCAAGGAGTACGTTCCCGACAAGCCAAACTTTTATCGATCCGGCAAGCAGGCGCAGGGCGCGCACGAAGCTATTCGCCCGACCGCCGTCGAGCGCGACCCCGAGTCGATCGCCCGCTACCTCGACCGGGATGCGCTCGCGCTCTACACGCTGATTTACAATCGCTTCGTCTCAAGCCAGATGACCCCGGCGGTGTACGACCGCACGACCGTGGACATCGAATCGGCCCACGCGATCTTCCGCGCGACCGGGCAAGTGATGAAGTTCGACGGCTTCATGCGCGTGTATATCGAAGGCCAGGACGATGCCTCGGGCGATGACGAAGAAGGCGCCTTGCCGCTGCTCAGCGAAGGCGAGACGCTCAAATTGCTCGGGCTGGAACCCGAGCAGCATTTCACCCAGCCGCCGCCGCGCTTCACCCAGGCCACGCTCATCAAGGAGCTCGAAGAGCAGGGCATAGGGCGTCCCTCGACCTACGCCGCAATCATGACGAGCATCCTGAAGGTCGAGTACGTCGAAGAAGACGAGAGCAAGCGGATGCGTCCGACCTCGCTTGGACGGGTCGTCAACGACATGCTGGTCAAGGCGTTTCCCGACATTTTGGAATCCGGCTTCACCGCGCAGTTCGAAGAGGATCTCGACAAGGTCGAAGCAGGCGCCGAGAACTGGGTCAAGACGCTCGGGCGCTTTTACGGCCCGTTCGCGAAGGACCTTGCCGAGGCCAAGGATAAAATGCCCGAGGTCAAGCGCAAGGGTTTGCCCACCGGGCTTAAATGCGAGCTCGACGGCGGCGACATGGTGATCAAATGGGGGCGCAACGGCGAGTTCGTCGCCTGCTCGAACTACCCCAAATGCACCAACACCGGAGAGATCGCGCGCGACGACCAGGGTACTATCACGCTCAAAGCTCCGTCGGCGCCGGTGCCTACCGATGAAGTCTGCGAGAAGTGCGGCAAGCCGATGGTCAAGCGGCGCTCACGCTTTGGCGAATTCCTGGGATGCTCGGGGTATCCGGAGTGCGACGGAATCAAGCGCCTGCAGTCGGCGCCGTCGAAGACCGGGGTCGCGTGTCCGGAATGCAAGGAAGGCGAAATCCTCGAGCGTCGCAGCCGCCGCGGAAAAATTTTCTTCGGATGCGGCCGCTATCCGAAATGTAAATTCGCAGCCTGGGACAAAGTCGTCCCGCATCCATGCCCGTCTTGCGGCGCAACCTACATGGTCGAGAAGAACTTGAAGCGCACCGGCATCACCTGGCAATGCGCCAACAAGGAATGCGGCTACAAAGCTCCCGCGCCCGCCGCCGAGCAGGCCGCGCCTGCGCCAGCCTCGACGCTTCCCGCGTAGCGCCTCCATTTCGCTTTTTCACTGTTTCACTGCGTCGGATTCGCGCGGATGTGTCGATCCGCGCTGGTTCACACCACCGTCGAAAAGCCGGCACCGCCCTGGCCGTGGCGACGGCAGCGCAGTATTAAAGCCGTTGGCAGGGGCCGCGCGCGACAACGGAGCGCGGCCTTAACATTGGGTGCAGGGGTCACCCCTGCGGATGAACTATTCAGCCTGCCCCCCAGCGGATTTGATGTGCTATGCGTACGCTATGGTCAACCGCCAGGATGTCCCGTACTCGCTCGGCTCGCCCAAAATCGGGCGAGGTCTGTTTCCGGCAGAAATAATTTTTGACGGAACAAAGCTAGCCCTGGAGGGCAGCCGTCCCAAAACCACAACTAATGGTATAAATTGCTCTCCCCGGCCCTATTCGACCAGTCAAAAAAACACCACGATCGCGGCTCACCGCATCCAGACTCCTGTTCAGGCGGCAATTCCCGATGAGTGAAAGCCAGGTAACCGTTGTCGGAGCGGGACTCGCGGGCAGCGAGGCCGCCTACCAGCTCGCGCGCAGGGGTATTGCCGTGCGGCTGGTCGAGATGCGGCCGGTCAAAATGACCGAAGCGCATCGGACGGCGGATTTCGCGGAGCTGGTGTGCTCGAACTCGCTGCGCAACGATTCGATGGAGACCGCCGTGGGCGTGCTCAAAGAAGAGATGCGCCGGCTTGGCTCGCTGGTGATTGCGGCCGCCGATCGCGCGCGGGTGCCGGCGGGTTCCGCACTCGCCGTCGATCGCAATGACTTCTCGCGCGCCATCACCGTGGCGCTCCAGGATCATCCGATGGTGGAGATTTCACGCGTCGAGGCGTCGGAGATACCCGCCGGGCTGACCATTCTCGCCACCGGTCCTCTGACCAGTCCGGCGCTGGGCGAGTCGCTCAACCGCCTGATCGGTGCGCGCAACTTGTATTTCTACGACGCGATCGCGCCAATCGTCGCCGCCGATTCGATCGACATGGCCGTGGCGTTCAAAGCCTCGCGCTACGGCAAGGGCGGCGATGATTACATCAACTGCCCGATGACCGATGTTCAGTACCACGCCTTCGTCGCGGCGGTTGTGGCGGCTGAAAAAATCGAACTGCACCCATTCGAGAAGCCGGTTTATTTCGAAGGATGCATGCCGATTGAGGAAATGGCGCGCCGCGGCCCGATGACGCTCGCATTCGGTCCGATGCGTCCGGTCGGGCTCTCAGAGCCGCACAGCGGGCGCCGGCCGTTTGCGGTCGTGCAGCTGCGGCAGGACGACGCCGCCGGCCGGCTGTACAATATGGTCGGATTCCAGACCAAGATGACGTATCCGGAGCAGCTCCGCGTGCTGCGAATGATCCCCGCACTGGGCAAGGCGCAGTTCGTGCGCCTCGGCTCGATCCATCGCAACACGTTTATCGACTCGCCACGCCTGATCCGTCCCACACTTCAGCTCAAGGCGCGCGACGATTTGTTTTTGGCCGGCCAGATGGTCGGGGTCGAAGGCTACGTCGAGTCCGCCGCCGCGGGATTGCTGGCGGGAATCAACGCCGCCAACCTGGTTATGAGTCGCGAACTGATCGTTGCGCCGCCCGAGACCGCGCTCGGATCGATTATCGCCTATATCACCGATCCCGCGCGGCGCGACTTCCAGCCTATGAACGCGAACTACGGCCTGATGCCTGATTTGAAGATCCGTGCGCGAGGCCGTCAGAAGAAAATCGAGATGGGTACGCGTGCGCTGGCGGCGATCGACGGGTGGATCGAGCGCAATCAAATCGAACCGCCTGCGGCTATGGCTCCGCGCGCACTTCGGCTATAGGAATTTGTGGAGGTCCTTGTCGATGACCAAAGCCGAACTGATTGACACGATCGCCCGGTCCACCGATCAGCCCAAAAAACTGGTCGCCACTACCCTGGACCTCGCATTCGAACAAATTGCGCGTTCGATTCGCAAGGACAAGCGCTTCTGGGTGCCCGGCTTCGGCACTTTTTCCGTGCGCCGGCGCCGCGCACGCGCCGGCTTCAATCCACGCACGAACGCGCCAATGACCATTCCGGCGGCTCGCACGGTGGGCTTTCGTCCGGCGCCGCAGCTAAGGAAAGGTCTCTGACGGCCGCTCCCAAAGCCGGTGAGCGCGATCAACTACGCGATCATCCGCACGCTCAAACGACACCCCGCCCGATCGTTTCGGCCCGTGCGCTGAGTCTCACCCTGCTCCTCGTCGCTCTCGCCGCGGGCGGTGCCCTGCGCTTTTACAATCTCGGCGCGCTCGAGATGTCGGCGGACGAGGGCGCATCATGGGCCGCCGCCTCCGCGCCGACCGCCGCCGAAGTGATCGCACGCCAGCCGGCGCTCAATCCCGGCGAGCTGCCGATACATGACTTGATGCTGCATGGATGGATCGCGCTTTTCGGATCGAGCCTGGTCGCGATGCGCGCGATGTCGGCGGCCTTCGGCGTCGTGTCGATACTGTTGGTTTATCTTGTCAGTTGCGAACTGTTCGCGCCCGGGTCTGAAAGAGAATCGGCGTTGACCAGCGACGACGTCAGGATAATTGCCGGGCTTGCCGCACTGGTCTTTGCCGTGAACCTCGTCACGATCAAGTACTCGCGCGAGGCGCGGATGTATCCGCTGATGCTCGCGGCGGTTCTCGCGCAAGTAGCGATGTTCCTCCGCGCGCTTCGCGTCGGCGGTCTCGCGAATTACGCGGCACTCTTGGTTCTGACGGCAATTGCGATCGCCTCGAACTTCGCCGCATTGCTGGTGCCCGCGAGCGAAGGCTTGTGGCTGCTGAATGTAGTAGCGCGCGCGCGATGGCGCCCGGATAATGCGAAGGCGCGGCGCGGGTGGGCGATCGCGATTGCGCTCGCGGCGGCAGGATTGATTCTCGTACCGAGGCTTTTTTCTTCTCTGCGCGCGGCCTCGGCCGGGAGCGTCGGCGGATGGCGCAGGCCGCCGGCATTATACGCGCCCTTCGCGCTATTCAATAAAGCAACCGGCAGCTTCGCGTTCCCGATCCTCGCGGCGCTTGCGATTTGGGGTGCGGTCCGCGGATGGCGCCGCGGCGCGCACGACGCCGTCGGCTTCGCGCTCCTCTGGATGTGGGCGCCGCCGGTGGTGATGGTTGCCGCGTCATACACGATCGCGCCGGTGTTCGTCGAGCGTTACGCGCTGTCGTGCTTCGTTCCGTTTTTCATTTTCGTCGCGCTGGGGATATTCGAGCTGCCCGGCGATCTCGTCCGCATCGGCGCGCTCGCGCTCGCAGTCGCATTCTCCGCCGGCCATATCGTTTCGTACGATCGCAAGCCGCACGACGCGCAGTATCGCGAAGCAATTGCGGCCGCCTCCTCCGCGCTCAAACCCGGCGAGGTCATGACCGTCGTTCCGGCGTATGCGATCGAAGTCGTCCGATATTATCTCCCCGCCGATCAACTCGATCGCGCGGTTCGTTACGGCGCGTCAGCATCGGCGCCTGCCGTGTTGATTCTTGGGCGTCAGAACCTCGCGCCGGATGCCGCCCGGTCATATAGAAAGGAATATCCGGAGGTCGTCGCGCGGCTGCGCGGCGTAACGGTTCTGCGAAGGTGAACTTGCGATGAGCCTTCAGAATCCCGGCGATTTGAAAAATGAAAAGCCGGCGGAAGGCCGGCCCGCGCGGGAATATGCGGCAGCGGACGGCGTCGTGCGGCTCAGCAACGAGACGATCTGCTTCGGCGCGCGCGCCTAGCCCGATACCATGATGGCCGCCAATCCCGCTCGCGTCTCGCTGTTGCGCTACTCCCCGGCACTGATCCTGCTCGCGATTGTGATCGCAGACGCACTCCAGCACACCGGTGCCGATCTCTGGGGACACGTTCTCTGGGGCCGCGAGCTTCTCGCTCATGGCTCGCTGCCGCGCGTCAATCCTTATTCGTATTCGGCGCCGGGCTACCCGTGGCTGCGTCATGAATGGTTGAGCGAAGTCCTGATGGCCGCGATGTTCGACAAGTTCGGCCCGTTCGGCCTCAAGCTGCTCAAGTTCACCTGCGCGGCCGGCACTATCTGCTTTATTGCTCTCGCTGAGTCCGAAACCGCGGCGCCGGCGTTCGTGCAGGCGGCAATCCTGCTGGTGGTGGCGATGATCCTGGCGCCGATGGTGCAGTTTCGGCCGCAGCTGTTAGATTTCGTCGCGCTGTCGGCGATTGTCGCGCTGCTTGCCCGTCACAACTGGCGCGGTTCGGCGCCGCTATGGATTGCGATCCCGATCGTCGCGATTTGGAGCAATTTTCACGCCGGATTTTTTATAGGCCTCGTCGCAATCGGCGTGTATGGAGCAACCACCCTCCTGTCCGACATCCTTGCGGGCCTCGGTCCGCGCCGCGGGCTTGGCATTGTCGCGATTACCGCCGCCGCTGCCGCATCCACTTTGTGCACGTTTCTGATCCCGCCCGCGCGCGACACCTGGTACTCGCTAATAAGCGAGCTCCGGAACCCGATGACGCGCAGTCAGGTTGCGGATTGGAGACCGCTGATAGCTGCTCTGACGACTGCGGATAGCGGGAGCATCGCGAAGAAATATTTCGTCCTGGTGTTTTTCTTTTTTGCCGCCGCCGCCGTATCGGTAGTTCTTAAGCCGAAAGCTGCGGACGCGCCGCTGGTCGCAGTCGCCGCCGTAATGCTCGCGGCAGCCTTCGCGGCCGTCCGCAACATCCCGATTGCGGCGATTGCGATCGCGCCGGTGTTTGCGAACCACCTGGGCTTGCTCGTGCGGCCGCGCGAGGTCACCGCCGCCGCACCGGCTTCGAGCGGTCGAGCGATGCCGCGTGCGGGCCGATTGGTCATTGAAATCTTGGTCGCGGTCGCCGCCATCGGGCTCGCGCGGTATAGCGGAATTCTGTCGCCCGGAATAGACGCAACCGACAATCCCGCCGATGCCATCAACTTCATGAACAGCCACCGGCTCACCGGAAACGTGCTGACTACCTTTGAATGGGGCCAGTACGTCATTTGGCATGGCGCGCCAGGCACTAAAGTCTTCATCGACAGCCGCTACGACGAGGGCTATCCCGCCGCGGTGATCCGCGACTACCTTGAGCTCGCCAACAACATGGCCGGCGGATCGCATACGCTGGCGGCGTATCCGCATGATTTCGTGTTGGTCCAGAGAGGTTCGCCGGCCGCGAAGCTGATGGCTTCCCGGCACGACTGGCGGCTCATTTACTCAGATCCGGTCGCCGTGCTGTACGCCCGCGCGAACTCACCTGCTGCCCGGCTCGATGGCGTTCCGTTCGCGGGCACAGCCGGGCCGGCGATGTTTCCGTAGTCCGCGGGGCGCGGCTCGGCAGCGATACGATCTGCTTCGGCGCGCGTGTATAACGGGATACCATGGTGGCCGCCAATCCCGCTCGCGTCTCGCTGCTGCGCTACTCCCCGGCACTGATCCTGTTCGCGATCGTGATTGCGGACGCACGCCAGCTCAGCGATCCCGATCTGTGGGGACACGTTCTGTGGGGCCGCGAGCTCCTTGCTCATGGCTCGCTGCCGCGCGGCAATCCCTATTCGTATTCGGCGCCGGGCTACTCGTGGCTGCGTCATGAATGGTTGAGCGAAGTCCTGATGGCCGCGATGTTCGACAAGTTCGGCCCGTTCGGCCTGAAGCTGCTCAAGTTCGTGTGCGCGGTTGGCACTATCTGCTTTATTGTTCTCGCTGAGTCCGAAACCGCGGCGCCAGCGTTCGTGCAGGCGGCAATCCTGCTGGTCGTGGCGCTGATCCTGGCGCCGGTGATGCAGTTTCGGCCGCAGCTATTCGACTTCTTCGCGCTGTCAGCGATTATCGCGCTGCTTGCCCGTCACAACTGGCGCGGTTCCGCGAGGCTCTGGATTGCGATTCCGATCGTCGCGATTTGGAGCAATTTTCACGGCGGATTTTTTATAGGCTTCGTTGCGATCGGCGTGTATGGAGCAACTATCCTCCTGTCCGACATCCTTGCGGGCCACGGTCCGCGTCGCGGGCTTGGCATTGTTGCGATTACCGCCGCCGCTGCCGCATCTACTTTGTGCACGTTTCTAATCCCGCCCGCGCGCGACACCTGGTACACGCTGATCCACTCGATCCTGAACCCGATGACGCATTACGCGATTATGGATTGGAAACCGCTGATGGTTGATCTGACGACCGCGCACAGCGGGAGCGTCGAGAAGAGGTATTTCGTCCTGGTGTTTTTCTTTTTTGCCGCCGCTGCCGTATCAGTAGTTCTTAAGCCGAAAGCTGCGGACGCGCCGCTGGTCGCGGTCGCCGCCGTAATGCTCGCGGCAGCCTTCGCGGCCGTCCGCAACATTCCGATCGCGGCGATTGCGATCGCGCCTGTGTTTGCGAACCACCTGGGCTTGCTCGTGCGGCCGCGCGAGGTCACCGCCGCCGCTCACGCTCCCGGCGCTCGAGCGATGCCGCGTGCAGGTCGACTGGTCATTGAAATCCTCGCCGCGGTCGCCGCCATCGGGCTCGCGCGGTACAGCGGAATTCTGTCGCCCGGCATCGACGCATCCGACAATCCGGTTGATGCCGTCAACTTCATGAACAGCCACCGGCTCACCGGGAACGTGCTGGCGCAGTACGCATGGGGTCAGTACGTCATTTGGCATGGCGCGCCAGGCATGAAAGTCTTCATCGACAGCCGCTACGACCTGGCCTATCCTCCCGCAGTGTTCCAGGACTATCTGGAGTTCGCCAACAACCTGACCGGTGGATCGCATACGCTGGCGGCGTATCCGAATGATTTCGTTTTGGTCCAGAGAGGTTTGCCGGCCGTAAAGCTGATGGCTTCCCAGCGCGATTGGCGGCTCATTTACTCAGATCCGGTCGCCGTGTTGTACGCGCGCAAGGGTTCCGACGCCGCGAATATTCCAGCAGTTTCCGAGTCGGGACCGATCCATCACCGGCAATTTCCTTGAAGCCTGACGCCGGAGCCATCGTGACGCCTGAATCCTCCCCTCCTTCCGAATTGTCGCAGCCCGCACGGCCCGCCGTCGCGTCGCTGTTTCGCTACTCTCCGGCGCTGATCCTGGTCGCGATTGCCATCGCCGACTTGAACCGCCTCGCCGACCCGGATCTGTGGGGTCACGTCCGCTTCGGGCAAGCCGTGCTCAACGCGGGACACATCGTGTGGCGCGATCCGTATTCATATTCCGCACCGGGCCATCTGTGGCTCAATCACGAATGGTCGAGCGAGTTGATAATGGGGACGCTCTACAATCATCTGGGAGTCTTCGGCCTCAAGCTGATGAAACTTGGGTGTGCGGCCCTGATCGTTGTCTTCCTCGCCGCTTCGGAAAGCGAGACCGGCGCGCCGCCGCTGATCCAGTTCGCAATCCTGCTGGTTTCTGCCCTGGCGATCGCGTCGTATGTGCAATTCCGGCCGCAGATCTTCAGTTTCGTCCTGCTGAGCGCGCTCATCTATATGCTCACGCGCGAGGTTTATGGCCGCCGCGCCGCGCCGCTATGGCTGGCGGTTCCGATGCTCGCAGTGTCGGCCAATCTGCACGGCGGATTCATCCTCGGAATCGCGACGCTCGCAATCTATAGCGCCGTGTCCGGCGTGCAGGATGTCGTCAATCACCGCGGCCTCGCACGCGCACTTCGGCTCGGTGCGATTACGGCGTTATCGACGCTCGCGACGCTGGCGAATCCATACGGAGTCGGCGCATGGCATGCGGTACTTCATGCGCTGTTCAATCCGTACACGCGGATCGTAATGGTCGATTGGCAGCCGCTTTTGAAGGCAATCGTCGCGAGTTGGCATTCCCAGGCGGTCGGCCCGATCTACCTGGTGCTCGGGATTGTCCCGATGGCGGCGTTGGCCGTTTCGTTCATCTTGAGCCCATCGAAGGACGATCTCCCGCTGATCGCGATAGCAGCCGTGATGTCCGCGGCGGCGTTCGTTTCGGTGCGCAACTTACCAGTTGCGGTTATCGCGATTGCCGCGCCACTCGCGCGTCATCTGCCGCGAGCGCTCGAGCGCCGATGGCCTGCGATTCGCGACGATCCTCGAGCAGCGCGGCCCTCGTCGCGGCTTAACCAGGCGATACTTGCGATGCTCGCGCTGGCAATCCTGTGGACCAGCGGTCTCTTCTCGAATCGGCTCACGTCCTTCGATCCTTATCCCGTCAGTGCCTGCGCGTTCATGAAGGATCGCGATCTCAAGGGCAACGTGCTTGGGCTGTTTTCATGGGGCGAGTACCTGATTTGGCACTTGGGGCCGGACTCGAAAGTATTCATGGACGGGCGCTACGACACGGTCTATCCGCAAGCTGTGCTGAAAAAGTTTTTCGTGTTCACCTACAACCAGGCGGGCGCCGATGCGGCCTTGACCAAATTTCCGACCGACTTCGTGCTGATTCCGCCGGACATCGGGGCGCGCAAGCTGATGGACTCGCGCGAGGACTGGCGGCTCATCTATAGCGACGACACGGCCCGGCTGTACGCGCGCGCGAACTCACCTGCCGCCCGGCTCGTGGGCGTTCCGTTCGCGGGCGCAGCCCGGCCGGCGATGTTTCCGTAGTTCCGTCCATCGGCGCCTGGAAGTCCCGCACTGGAAATGCGCCGCCAGTGTGGTAGTAAGGTAATTATCACGGCGCTCGCGCGGTGCAGGACGTTTTTGGTTTCTCGTTTTTCGTTTTTCGTGTTTCGTTTTTCGTTGCCCGCGCGTGCAGCCAATACTATCGCCACACTCAAGGAGCACTCAGAATGAAAGCCGCCGTTTTCCACGGGCCCAATTTGCCGCTCAGCATCGAGGACGTCGAACTCGACAAGCCGCAGGACCGCGAAGTCCTGATCAAAACCGTCGCCAGCGGCGTATGCCATAGCGATCTGCATTTCGTTGACGGCTTATACCCGTACCCTGCGCCCGCGGTGCTCGGCCACGAGGCCGCCGGAATCATCGAAGAAGTCGGCAAACAGGTAACCTACGTGAAGCCCGGCGATCACGTGATCTGCTGCCTGTCGGTGTTCTGCGGCAACTGCGAGCAATGCATGTCAGGCCATCCGAATCGATGCTCGAACAAGGCCGCCACGCAGCGCAACCCCCAGGACAAACCGCGCATCTCGCAGAAGGGCAAGCCGGTCTTTCAGTTCCTGGACATCTCGTCTTACTGCGAGAAGATGCTGCTGCATGAGAATGCAGTGGTGAAGATTCGCGAGGACCTGCCGCTGGATCGCGCGGCGTTGATCGGATGCGGCGTCACCACCGGCGTCGGCGCGGTGCTCAATACCGCGAAGATCGAAGCCGGCTCGACGGTCGCGGTCTTCGGCGCGGGCGGCGTTGGACTCGCCGCGATCCAGGGTGCGCGGATCGCGGGCGCGCGCAAAATAATCGCGGTCGATATGTTCGAGGGCAAGCTCGCGATGGCCAGGCGGATGGGCGCGACCGACACCGTTGACGCGTCCAGCAGCGATCCCGTCGATGAAATCCGAAAAATGACCGGCGGCGGCGTTGACTACTCTTTTGAAGCGATCGGACTCAAGAAGGCCGCCGAGCAATCGTTCAACTCGCTCAAGGCCGGCGGCACTGCGACCGTGATCGGCATGATTCCCGTCGGCCAGAAGGTCGAGATCGACGGCTACATGTTTCTGACCGAGCGCAAGCTGCAAGGCTCCAACATGGGCTCGAACCGATTCCGCATCGACATGCCCCGCTACATCGACTTCTACATGCAGGGGCGCCTCAATCTCGACGACATGATCAGCCGCCGCGGCAAGCTCGAGGACGTCAACGAGGCGTTCCGCGCCATGAAGGCCGGCGAGGTCGCGCGCACTGTGTTGATGTTCAACTAGCGCGGATTCACTGAAAAGAGGAGCAATCCAGATGAAAGCTGCTGTCTTCCACGGTCCCGGTCAGCCACTCACGATCGAGCAGGTCGATATCGACGAACCCAAAGCGCGCGAAGTCGTCGTGCGCACGGTCGCCAGCGGCGTATGCCATAGCGATCTTCATTTCGTGGACGGGCTGTACTTTTGGGCGACGCCTGCGATCCTCGGCCACGAGGCCGCCGGCGTCGTCGAGAAAGTCGGCTCGCAGGTCTCGTACCTCAAGCCCGGTGACCACGTGATCGCGTGCCTGTCAGTGTTCTGCGGCTACTGCGAGGAATGCATGTCCGGCCGTCCCAACCTCTGCTCTAACAAGGAGGCCACCCAGCGCGCCGCCAGCGACCCGCCGCGCCTCTCGCAGAACGGCAAGCCGGTCAGTCAGTTCGCCGACCTGTCGGGATACGCCGAAAAGATGCTGGTGCACGAAAATGCGCTGGTGAAGATTTCCAACGATGTGCCGTTCGATCGCGCCGCGCTGATCGGATGCGGCGTGATGACCGGTGTCGGCGCCGCGCTTCACACCGCGAAAGTTGCGCCGGGATCGACCGTCGCCGTGTTCGGCGCGGGCGGAGTCGGCCTCGCGATCATCCAGGGCGCGCGAATCGCGGGCGCGCGAATGATCATCGCGGTGGACAAGTTCCCCACCAAGCTCGAGCTGGCCAAAAAGCTCGGCGCGACTCACGCCATCGATGCGTCAAAGGGCGATGCGGTCAGCCAGATTCGCTCGCTCACCGGCGGCGGTGTCGATTACTCGTTCGAAGCGATCGGGCTCAAGGCGGCCGCCGAGCAGGCTTACGAATCGATCGGCGTCGGCGGCATCGCCACGATTGTCGGGATGGTTCCGCTCGGGCAGAAAGTCGAAGTGGACGGCTTCTCGTTCCTGTTCGAGAAGCGCATCCAGGGATGCTTCATGGGTTCGAACCGCTTCCGCATCGACATGCCGCGCATCATCGAGTTCTATCAGCAAGGGCGGCTCGACCTCGACGACATGATCACGCGCCGCGGCAAACTCGAGGACGTCAACGAGGCGTTCCGCGCGATGAAGGCCGGAGAAGTCGCGCGCACGGTGCTGATGTTCGACTGAACGCGCGCCGTTCAATCGCGCCATGCGCACAGCGCCGGCCGGATTTCCGATCGGCGCTGTGCAATATCACTTCAGCAAATCCGCGATCCCGTCCTCGATCGACACGCGCGGACGCCATCCAAGCACCCGCTCGGCTTGGGTGCGATCCGCCAGCGTATCGCGCATCTCGCCGGCGCGCGCTTCGCGGCGGACTGTCGCTCCGCCGATCATCGCCGCAATCCGATTCACGCTGACGTTCTCGCCGCGCCCGATGTTTATCGCCCGCCCGTCGGCTATTTCGCAGTCCATCGCGAGCAGGTTCGCCGACACCACGTCGCTGACGTGCGTAAAATCCCGCGTCTGTTCGCCGTCGCCGTGAATTTCCAGCGCGCGCCCCTCGCGACGCGCCTTCAGGAACGCCGCGATTGCCAGCACGTAGGATCCCTCGTCTGGCATTCGCGGACCGTACACGCCGAAGTAGCGCAGCGTAATCGTCTGCATCCCGAACAACCGATGAAACATCCGCGCGTACTGCTCGCCGACATGCTTCTGCAGCGCGTACGGATTGAGCGGATTCGGCGTCATCGTCTCGACCAGCGGCATCTTCGCCTGCTCGCCGTACACCGACGACGATCCCGAGTACACGACGCGCCGAACTTTCCGATCGCGCGCCGCGATCAGCACGTTCAGCGTCCCAACCACGTTGGTCATGTGCGTTTCGACCGGCTTCGCGATCGAAAGCGGAATGCGCGGCAGCGCGGCGACGTGGAATACCGTATCGACACCGTCGAAAGCATCGCCGATCGATGACGCGTCGCGGATATCGGCTTCGATGAGCGTGGCCGCGCGGTTCACATACTCGGGCCGGCCGGTGGCGAAGTTGTCGATCACCCGCACTCGCATCCCGGCGGCGACCAGCGCGTCCACCAGATGCGATCCGATAAAGCCCGCGCCGCCCGTCACCAGCACGAGACGTTTCGGCGCCTGCGATTGCGAGTTTGTGCTCATCGAGAGAAGCCGCTTGCCGCCCATTCGCCGCGCGGACGCACGCGCATCGGGCAAAATTGCGTGGTTTGCATCGCTAGGATAACTTAGTTCGTTACCGCCCGCATCTTATGCGGGCATCCAACAATGACCACCGATGCGCACCGGATCAAGCTCCTGAACGAGTTGCTCGCCGAACGAATCCTCGTTCTGGACGGCGCATTCGGCACCTTTGTGCTCGGCGAGAATCTGAGCGCCGCGGATTACGGCGGCGCTCGCTACGAAGGCTGCAACGAAAACGTCGTCCGCACCCGCCCGGAGCTGATTCGCCGGATGCACGACGGGTTTCTCGAAGTGGGCGCCGACATAATCGAGACCGCGAGCTTCCAGGCCAGCTCCATCGTGCTCGCCGAATACGGTCTCGAACACGACGCGCACGAGCTCAACCGCCTCGCTGCGACTCTCGCCCGCGAGCAAGCCGCCCGCTTCAGCACCGCCGACAAGCCGCGCTTCGTGGCGGGTTCGATGGGCCCGACGACCAAGAGCATCTCGGTCACCGGCGGCGTCACGTTCGATCAGATGCGCGACGGATACCAGGTGCAGGCCGAAGGCTTGATCGAGGGCGGCGCCGACATCCTGCTGCTCGAAACCGTCAACGACACGCTCAACTGCAAGGCCGGCTTGGTCGGCATCGAGGCTGCGATCGAAAAACTTGGGCTGGCGCCCGCGGTCGCAGTCTCGGGAACGATCGAGACGATGGGCACTCTGCTCAGCGGGCAGGACATCGAAGCATTCTACACCTCGCTCGCGCATCGCGACCTGCTCTGGATGGGCCTCAACTGCGCCACCGGTCCCGACTTCATGACCGATCACCTGCGCACCCTGTCGGGCATTTCGAAATTCTTTGTCGCGTGCGTGCCCAACGCGGGCTTGCCCGACGAAGAAGGGCATTACAACGAGACGCCTGCGATGCTCGCCGGGAAAGTCGCGCGCTTTGCCGAAAATGGATGGGTCAATCTGGTCGGTGGATGCTGCGGCACGACGCCGGAACATATTCGGCTGCTGGTTCAAGCGGTGGCAGGCAAGCGTCCGCGACAGCGCTCTACCGTCAGGCGCTCGGTGGTTTCTGGAATCGAGACGCTGGTCATCGACAACGACACGCGGCCGGTGATCGTCGGCGAGCGGACCAACGTGCTCGGCAGCCGCAAGTTCAAGCGGCTCGTCGCCGACGGCAAGTTCGAGGAAGCTTCCGAAGTGGGACGCGTGCAGGTGCGCCGCGGCGCGCACATCCTCGATGTATGCCTGCAGGATCCCGATCGCGACGAGATGGCGGATGTCACGCGCTTTCTCGAAATCGAAGTCAAAAAAGTCAAAGTGCCCCTGATGATCGATTCGACCGATCATCGCGTGATCGAAGAGTCGCTCAAGCGCACGCCGGGCAAGTCGCTGATCAATTCGATCAATCTCGAGGACGGCGAGGACCGCTTCAACAAGGTCGTGCCGCTGGCGCGCCGCTTCGGCGCCGCGCTGGTCGTCGGATGCATCGACGACGACAAGCAGCAGGCGCAAGCCGTTACGCGCGATCGCAAGCTGCAGGTGGCGGAGCGATCGTTCAAGCTGCTCACCGAAAAATACGGCGTCGAGCCCGAAGATATCATCTTCGATCCGCTGGTTTTCCCGGTCGGCACCGGCGACAAGAACTACATCGGCTCCGGCGTCGAGACGATCGAAGGCATTGCGCTGATTAAACAGCGGCTTCCGAATTGCAAGACGATCCTCGGCATCTCGAACGTCTCGTTCGGACTTCCGGAGGCGGGCCGCGAAGTATTGAACGCCGTGATGCTCTATCACTGCGTGCAGGCGGGTCTCGACCTCGCGATCGTCAACTCCGAAAAACTTCATCGCTATCCGTCGATTCCCGAACAGGAGCGGAAACTCGCCGAGGATTTGATCTGGTGGCGCGGCGACGATCCGATCGCGGCATTTGCCGCCTATTTCCGCGCGCGCAAAAGCACCGTGGCGGCCGAGGATCGCAAGTCGATGCCGCTCGACGATCGCCTGGCCCGCTACATTCTCGAGGGTTCCAAGGACGGCCTGGCCGAGGACCTCGAGGAGGCGCTGGCCGCCCGCGGACCGCTCGAAATCATCAACGGCCCGTTGATGAAGGGCATGGACGAGGTTGGGCGGCTGTTCAACACCAACCAGATGATTGTCGCCGAAGTCCTGCAATCGGCCGAGGCAATGAAGGCCGCCGTCGCGCACCTCGAACCGCACATGCAGAAGTCCGAAAGCGCGGCCAAGGGCAAGATTATTCTCGCGACGGTCAAGGGCGACGTCCACGATATCGGCAAGAACCTGGTCGAGATCATTCTCAGCAACAACGGCTACCGGGTCGTCAACCTCGGCATCAAGGTGCCCCCCGAGGAACTGATCAAGGCCTTCCGCGAGCACGCACCCGACGCGATCGGTCTGTCGGGCTTGCTCGTGAAGTCGGCGCAGATGATGGTCGCGACGGCGCAGGACTTGAAGACTGCGGGAATCGATTGTCCGATCCTGGTCGGCGGCGCGGCGTTGTCGAACCGGTTCACGCGGATGAAAATCGCGCCCGAGTACGGAGGCCTGGTCGCTTACGCCAACGACGCGATGAACGGACTCGACCTCGCCAATCAGATCATGGACTTCGAACGGCGCGAATCGCTCAAGCGCGTGCTTGCCGAGCAGTCCATGAAGATGCTCGAGACCGCGCCGAAGGTCGCCGACGCGAGCGCGGACGCAGCGCCACGCACTTCATCGGTGCGTCGGGACGTCGAGATCCCGAAACCGCCCGACCTCAAGACTCATACGATCCGCAATTACGATCTCGGCGAGATTTTCGAGTACATCAATCCCAAGAGTCTTTACGCCAAGCATCTCGGCTTTCAGAACTTTGTCGAGGCGTTCGAGGCCGGCGACTCCAAGGCGCGGGAACTTCACGATCGGGTCGAGGAAGTCGCGGAGCAGATTCTTGCGCGCGGGGACATTTCGGCCAGCGCCGTTTACCGGTTTTTCCCCGCGCAATCCGACGGCGAGCGCACGGTCATGATCTATTCGCCCGACGGCAAGACGGTGCTCGAGTCGTTCACTTTTGGCCGCCAGAGCGACGCGCCGCATTTGTGTCTGGCCGACTACGTCGCCGCGCGCGACTCCGGCCGCACCGATTATTTGTGCATGTTTGTCACTACGATCGGCGCCGGGGTGCGTGCGCTCGCGGAGGATTGGAAGAACAAGGGCGACTATCTGCGCTCGCATATCCTGCAGGTGCTCGCGCTCGAGGGCGCCGAGGCGTTTGCCGAGCTGCTGCACGCCAAGATTCGCCAGATGTGGGGAATCGGCGATCCGCCGGGACTCTCGCTGAAGGATCTCGTGCAGGCGCACTATCGCGGCAAGCGCTTCTCGTTCGGTTATCCGGCTTGTCCCCGTCTCGAGGATCAGGCGCCGCTGTTCCGCCTGCTCGAGGTCGAGAAGAATGCGATCGGCGTGCAATTGACCGAGGGTTTCATGATGGACCCCGAAAGCGCCGTCAGCGCAGTCGTCTTCCATCATCCTGAGGCCAGATATTTCAGCCTCTCACCCGCCGATATCGAGCGACTCGAGCGCGAATTCGAAGCCGCCGCCGTCAAGCGCGCCGCCGGCTAGCCATCCATTTGAGCGATTCCGGAATTACTTCGGGTGCGCGCGATGGTGCGTCGCGCCGTTGCGCCCATTGCCGCCGTCAACCGCGTGCAGTTCCACGGCCTCCGCCTTTTCGTGCGGATAATATGCCTCGCATCGGATCATCACCTGGCGCTCGCGGGGTCCATCGAGCTCGACCATGAACACGCGCTGCCAGGTGCCAAGCGCCAGCCGGCCGTCGATCACCGGAATCGTCTCGCTGGTCGAAAGCAGCAGATGCATCAAATGCGAATGCGCGTTGGGGCGTTCGTCGGGAGCTATCGGCGGCTTGCGGCGGCTCATGTCGTTATGGTTGTAACCGCGCTCCGAGGGAATTAGCTCGCGCAGCATCTTCTTGAAGTCCTCGATCAGCAGCTCTTCCGCTTCATTGATCTTGATCGCCGCCGTCGTGTGCCGCGAGAACACAGTCACCGTACCGCTCTCGACCGCGTTCATCGCCAGATGCTCGCTCAGGTAATCCGTGAGGTCGATGAATTGAATCGGCTCGACGGTGGCGATATCCAGAATCGAATCGGAAAGCACCACCGAATGGCGCGAGCGTGACGCGCTCGTCCGAAATATCGTCCGCGCGGGATAAGCTTTTTCTGGCATCTCAGTTCCTTCGATGAGGTACGATCGATGATCGAATGGATGATCGAATGAACGATCGACCATGTATCGTAAGCACCACGCTGCGAGCAGGGCAATTCACATGAAGCGATTTGACCGACTGACCGCGCGGCGGTCAGTCGGTCAGGTTACTTGCGTAACAGGATTTGCTAATGCGCTTTGCCGCGCAGTTCGCGTTCGGCAAGTTCAAGATCCGCTTCGACCATCAATTCGGCGAGCTTCTCGAACTTCACTTTGGGTTCCCAACCGAGTTGGCGCTTCGCCTTTGAAGCGTCTCCGATCAACAGATCGACTTCCGCGGGACGGAAGAATCGCTGATCGATCTCGACGTGATCCTGCCATTTCAATTTCAGGCGATCGAACACGACTTCGAGAAACTCCTGCACCGAATGGGTCTCGCCGGTGGCGATTACGTAATCGTCGGGCTGCTCCTGCTGCAGCATCAGCCACATAGCCTCGACGTAGTCGCCGGCGAATCCCCAGTCGCGGTGCGCCTCCAGGTTTCCGAGTGCGAGCTTCTCCTGGAGGCCCAGTTTGATTCGCGTCGCGCTACGCGTGATCTTGCGCGTGACGAAATTTTCGCCGCGCCTGGGTGACTCGTGGTTGAACAGGATTCCGTTGCAGGCGAACAGCCCGTAGGCTTCGCGATAATTTATCGTCTGCCAGTGCGCGTAGAGCTTGGCGCACGCGTAAGGACTGCGCGGATGAAACGGCGTGGTCTCGCGCTGCGGACTTTCCGCCACCTTGCCGAACATCTCCGACGATCCCGCCTGGTACAGCCGCGCAGCCCGCCCGCGGCGCTTGTTGTGATCGCGCAGCGCCTCGAGCAGCCGCAGCGCCCCCAGCCCGACCACATCGGCCGTGTATTCGGGCTGATCGAATGAGATGCGCACGTGCGATTGCGCGGCGAGATTGTAAACCTCGTCGGGACGCACCTGCTCGATGATTCGCCTAAGCCCGGTGCCGTCGCCGAGGTCGCCATAGTGCAACTGCAAACCCTCGGAATTGGGTCCGAAGCCCTTGCGCAGATGATCGATCCGTCCCGTGGCGAAACTCGAAGTGCGCCGCACCATCCCATGCACTTCGCAACCCTTTTTCAAAAGAAACTCGGCGAGGTAGGAACCATCCTGTCCGGTCACGCCGGTAATCAATGCTACTTTCCCCATCTTGAGGCCGCGCCGCGCGGCGCCCAGCAATATACCACTTCCGCCAGTGCGCAAAAACCAGCCCGCGGCCGGAAACAAAAAAGGCGCGGCGTTTTTCGCCGCGCCTGAGCAGGCGCTTCGATCGATTTGCGCCGGTCCCGGATTCAGTCGCCGCGCACCAGCCGATGCGAATCGCTGTCAAAGTGCTGGGTGGAAAATTCAAACAGCTCGGCATCCTCGATCGCTTCCATCTGATGGACCAATCCGATCGGCACGTCCATGCATTCGCCCGCGCTCAATTCAAACTCCTCGATCGTGGCGCTTTCCGGCGACTCCTTGATTCGCACGATCAATCTGCCGCTGCGCAGGTAGAACGATTCGGTCTTGAGTTTGTGGTAGTGCAGCGAGCACTTCTTGCCCTTGCGAATTTCGAGAATTTTCCCGCAGTAGAGATCGCCGTTTGCAATCCATACCTCGCGTCCCCATCCCTTGGGCACAATCCGGATCGGCTTTCGCGCTCGATTCATTTTTTCTCCCGCTGGTTCTCCATCGCGACGCTGGCCAGAACCGCGCCGAACTGGCTGGTAACTTTGATCCGATCGAACCGCAGCTCTGCCAGACGGCGCGCCCGCATCCCCATCTGCTTGAGGCGCTGCGGCGCATCAACCGCCTCGCGGATCGCGCCGATGAGAGCCGCGACGTCGCCCGGCCGCACGACAAAGCCGACCGCGTTTTCGCGCGCGATTTGTGCGACCTCCGCGCGCTCCTCCATCATTGCGATGAACGGCCGGCCCGCCGCCAGGATTCCGTAAATCTTGCTCGGCACCAGGCATCCCGCCGCACCCGGCGCGAGCGGAATGAGATGGAGATCGGCGGCAGTCAGCGACTCGGCCAGATTCTCCAGCGGCTGATAGGGCAGGAAGATCACGTTGGGCAATCCCATCGCGCGCGCCCGCTCCTCGAGCCACTGTTTGCGCGCGCCTTCGCCGATCATTGCGAACAGAATGCGCTCGTCATCGCGCAGCCGGTCGGCGGCCTCGAGCACGGTCTCTAGTTGCTGCGAAAGTCCGATGTTGCCCGAATACATCACGACAAACTTTCCCCCGAAGCTGCGGCGCAGCGGATTGCTCTCGAGCGGACGGATGCGTCCGCAATCCACCCAATCCGGAACCACCACCACCTTGTCGGCCGGGACGCCCTTGTTGACGATTCGATCTGCCATATCATGGCCGAGCGTCACGATCAGGTCGGCGCGCCGGTAGGCGTAGTCGTTGGCGCGGCGCAACAACCCGAGCAGGAACGGGTTGCGCACACCGCCGGTAACTTCCGCGATATCGGGATAAAGATCCCGCACATTGTAAATCAGCCTGCATCCCCAGCGCCGTTTCAGCACCGCCGCCAGCGCGCCGAGCAGCGGAGGATCGGTCTCGGCGACTATTACATCGGGGCGCGGCAGCCGCAATGCCACTATTGCCGCCAATAGGTAGTAGGTACCCAGATTGACTAATCGGCCGGCCAGGTTCGACTTTGAAAATCCCGTCCCCCAGGTGCGAGCGATCGAAACCTTGCCGCGTTGTTCATGCGACCACAAACGAAAGCCCGCAAAACCGCTGCGACGCGACGGCCCCGCCACGATTGCAACCTCGTGGTCGCGCGAAAGATCGTCGCAAAGTTCGGCCAGGAATTGACCGGTAGCCTCGCGGTCAGGCCAGAACGAACGGTTTAAGAATAGTACTCGCGTTTGACTAACCGGAATTGAACGGTTCCGGAAATCGCGCGCCGGCTCTGCTGGCGCCGGCGAAAAAACACTTTGCCTTTCGCGCCTGTCATAGGACTACGATGCGGAGCCGCGGCGCACTGCGCTCGATGGATTCTCCAGCGTCCCGGATGACCCGGACGCGATCCGACGATCGGCCGCGCGCACCTGCTGGTCGATCCAGAGATAGGTGCGCCTGAGACCTTCTTCCAGGGTTATCTCGGGCTCCCAATGAAGGACTTCGCGCAGCCGCGTGTTGTCAGAATTGCGGCCGCGCACGCCTTGCGGGCCTGCTACGTGCTTCTTGGTTATGCTAACCCCCGCCGCCGCGGCGACGATATCGGCGAGTTGGTTAATAGTCACGAGTCGATCCTGGCCAAGGTTGAGCGGCTCCCGGTAATCCGAGCGCATCAACCGGTAGATGCCTTCCAGGCAATCGTCGATGTAACAGAACGAGCGCGTCTGCTCGCCGTCGCCCCAGATCTCGATCTCGGATTGGCCGTTAAGCCTGGCGAGCGACACCTTGCGGCACAACGCGGCTGGCGCCTTCTCGCGGCCGCCGTCCCAGGTGCCCAGCGGGCCAAAGATGTTATGGAAGCGCACGATGCGCGTCTCAAGCCCGTAATCTTCCCGGTAATGAATGCATAGGTGCTCGGTTACCAGCTTCTCCCAACCGTAGGCGTCCTGCGGCTGCGCCGGGTAGGCGTCTTCTTCCTTGAGCGGTGTGACATTGGGATCGGTCTGCCTATACTCCGGGTAAACGCAGGCCGACGAAGTGTAAAGGTAGCGTTTCGCGCCGTTCTCGCGCGCCGCGTCAATCGTGTGAATGTTAATCAACGAATTGTTGCGCAGAATCTCGGCATGATGCGCCGAAATGAAACCCATTCCTCCCATATCGGCGGCCAGAGCATACACCTCGTCGATTCCATCGGTCGCCTTCAGGCAGTTTTCCCACCGGCGCAGATCTAACAACGCAAAGTCGTCGGCCGCGCTCGGCTCATATTCGGGGTATTTCAGATCCGCGCCGCGCACCCATTCGCCCTTTTTCTTGAGATAACTCACCAGATGGTGGCCGATGAAACCACCGGCGCCCGTGACCAGGACTCTCTTCATGAACGGCTCCTATGCTGGGTGTGCAAGATTAATCCAGCCTCATGACTTGCAGTTATAGGTATGATGATACGCATCTTCCGGCCCGCGACGATAGCTAGTTTCCGCCGCCGCGGCGAACGGTGAACTGTCCCATTACCAGCAGGTCCATTTTCGTTCTGAGAAAACAATCGAGCGCCTGTTCAGGGCGGCACACCACCGGTTCGTTTTCGTTAAACGAGGTGTTGAGCAGCACCGGTACTCCAGTCTGACGGCCGAACTCGCGGATCAGCTTGTGGTATAGCGGGTTCTGCCGCGCATTCACCGTCTGCAGCCTTCCCGTTCCGTCCACGTGGGTCGTGGCCGGAATTACCGCGCGCTTCTCGGGCCGCACTGAGTATGCCATCAGCATGAATGGTGACGGATAGGACTGCGTGAAGTAGTCAGCGGCGGCTTCCTCCAGAATCGAAGGCGCAAAGGGCCGAAACATTTCGCGGCGCTTGATTTTCGAATTCAGGATGTCGCGCATCCCGGCCCGGCGCGGGTCGGCCAGGATACTGCGATTGCCCAGCGCCCGCGGCCCCCACTCCATCCGCCCCTGGAACCATCCCACGACCTGCCCGTCCGCGATCGTCGCGGCGGTCATGCGGCAGAGTTCGTCTTCATCTTCGATCTTGCTAATCACGCAACCCTGACTGGCTATTTCAGATTCGCGCGAACTGAGTAATCCCGCGATCTCATCGGCGCGGAATTGGGGCCCCCAATTGGCATGCTCCATCACAAACTCGCGCGGCCGCGATGCGCTCGAATGCCATTGGTCAAAAGCCGCGCCTATCGCCAGGCCCGCATCACCCGCCGCCGACTGTATATAGATGTCCTCGAAGCCCGTCTGCTTCAGGATTTTGCCGTTGACGACGCAGTTGTAGGCGACGCCGCCCGCAAGGCAGAGCTTTTTCAGTCCGGTCGCGCGCTGCAGAACTCGCAGCCGATCGATTATCACTTCCTCGAGCCGCCGCTGCATCGACGCCGCGATCGCGATATGGCGTTTGTCCACCGGCTCGGCCGGATCGCGCACCGGGCCCAGCCGGGTCACCAGGAAGTCCGAGTACAGTCTTCCGATCGTGGGCTCGCCTGCGCGCCACGTCATCTCACCGCCCGACCTCTGATGGGTGAAATATTCCGGCGCGAGCATGAAATCCATGCGTCCGCCGTCGGGCGCGATCACGATCTTGCGGAACTCCTCGAGCATCTCCGGCTCCCCGTACGACGCCAGCCCCATCACCTTGTATTCGTCGCCGTATTTCGGAAACCCCAGGTACTGCGTCAGCGCGGTGTAGAAGATTCCCAGCGAATGCGGAAATGTCACCACGCCCATCGGCGAAATCGTGCCGCCGCGCCCCACGCCCCACATCGCGCTGGCGAAGTCGCCCAACCCGTCGATCGACAGCAGCGCCGCTTGGTCGAACGGAGAGACCAGGAACGAACTCGCCAGATGCGCGCGATGATGCTCGACGCGGCGCACCGGAATCGAACTCCCGCCGACGCCCAGCGCGCGCGCCGCTTCCGCGCCGATCGACGCAAAGCGCGATTGCGCGCTCAACCTGTCCCGCGCAACGGACGGCATCTTCAGCGCGTGCCACGCCTTGCGCATGATTCGCGCCCACGGATCGCGCGCGACGGCGAGGATGTCGATGTCGCGCGGCGATGCGCCCGCGGCAGAGACCACGTACTTCAAGGCCTCGACCGGAAAGCCGGCGGCGTGCTTGATGCGATTGAAGCGCTCCTCTTCCGCGGCTGCGACCAGCATCCCGTCAACGATTGCGGCGGCGCTCGCGTCGCCGTGATATGCGTTGATTCCTACGATTAACATTGATGACCCGAACTGATTGTTACCTTACATTTCCAAATTGCTGCGCCTACGTCGCCGTGCGGAAACCGATGAAATAAGCCGGCGCGTGGGCGTGGGCGGCGCGGGGCCACGCGATCCAGAGATCGCGATTCCATGCCCATGAGCGCGCACGGACCAGTTCGGTCGTCCTCCCGCGCGTCCAATCCGGCGGCGGCTGCGCGCCGGGCGCGCCCATCCAGACCAGGTATGAATCGGCGGCGGACGCGACATTGGGATCGTCGGGAGCCACCTGGCGCAGCCGGACGTTTCGGTACACGGGCGCGAGTTCCTTGAGCACCTCGCCGGCGCCCACGATTTGTCCTCCGGCCGGAACCGCGCGCGCGATGGCCGTCTGCACCGCAGCGTTGGCGCGCAGGAAGTCCTCGTGGAGCGCGGCTATCACCCCGAAGCATGCCACGAAGGTGGCGAGCGCCGCGCACCGGCGCGCGTTGGTCCAGGCGAATCCCCGCAGCCCGAGCCGCTGATCGAGCCATCGCGCCGCCGGCACGCACGCGATTACCGATGCCGGCAGGATAAAGCGCTGCCCGGGTACCGCACCCGCGAGCATCGCCGCCGCCGGCGTGAGTCCGCTGGTAAGGCCGTCGCGATAACCATAGAGCGACGCCGCCAGCACTATGGCAGCCACCACGGCGGGCGTTTGCCAACCTCGCGACCATCGCGGCGAAAGCGCCGCAAGTCCGGCCACCGGGAAAATCGCGATCGATGCGACGTAGAACGGAAAGAATGATGCGAAGTGCTCGCCGGTAAACCAGAAGGCCTCGCCGTTGATCGCGTAGCCTCCGCGCAGCGCCGACGCCGTGGTGGCATAGTTATATGCTCCGAGCGCAATGATCGCCGGCGCGGCGCCCGCCGCGAGCGCCATCGCGTCGGACCATCGCCGGGCGCGCGGCCGCGACAGCCACCACGCTCCCGCCGACGCGATCGCAAATAGCGCCATCCCCTCATGCAGCAGGACCGCGGCGCCAAGCGCGAGCGCTCCCCAAACGCGGCGCGGGCGCTCGCGCCACAGCAGAGCGACTCCGACTGCGCCCATCGCCGCGCTCGGAACGGCGGCCATCAGCGTGGCGGAGTAGTAGAGCATCCCGGGCAGCAGGAAATACAGGATGCACCAGTCGGTCGCGAGCCCCGCGTCGCGGAGCATCGCTCGCACCGCAAACGCGCCCACGATGAAAAATGCCGCGCTCACCAGGAAGCCGAGCCGCCAGTCGCTCGCGACCGCCGGCGCCAGCAGCATCGCGTGAAACGGCGAGTACTTGACGATGCGGTGGCCGGCGACCACGAGTTCCATCGACGGGTTCCAGGTGAGCAGTCCGGCGCGGTCGGGATAAACCGTGCCGTGCGCAATGCTATAGGCGAGCGAGAGGATCTCGCACTCGTCGGCGATTGCGAACGAGGCGGGATACTCGAGCAGAAAGATGGCGCAGAACGCAGCCACCAGCGCAATGAATAACCACTCGCGCCGCGCGAACGTTGTCATCGTCCCGGCGGCGGCAGGCCATCCGCGCAACCTCGCGGAGAGCTATCTCGACTTGCCACCGATGCGCGGCGGCGCGCATCGCGATGGCCGGGCCGAGCCAGCAGGTCTTTGTAGAGCGCCAGCATTTCCAGCGCGCATCGGTCCCACGAAAAGCTTGCCGCCATCCAACGCCGCCCGCGCTCGCCCATCTCGGCGACGGGCATCGAGCTTACCGTGGAGATTGCGTCCGCCAGGCTCGCGGGATCGTTGCCGACCCACAGCCCGCAGCCTGCCCGCTCGACTTCTTTCCACGGAGTACCGGTACTCGCGATCACGGCGGCGCCGTGCGCAAGCGCTTCGGCTACGACTATTGCGAAATTCTCTGTGAACGACGGCGCCACGACGACGTCGGTCCCCTCGAACATCCGCTGTTTTTTCTCGCCGCGAAGGTCGCCGAGAAGTGCGACCTCGTGGGACAGATCGAGGCGATCGATCTCGCGGCGAAGTTTCGCCTCGTAGTCGCTCGAGCCCGAACCCGCGATCGCGAGCGAGAAAACCGGCCCGCCCCGCTCTTTCAGGATGCGACAGGCGGCGAGCAGATTCTCAATTCCTTTCTTGGGATCGAGGCGGCCGACAAATCCGAGCCGCAGCCCAGCGCCGCGTGGCTCGCGCTGAAGCGATTGCGGAATCTCGACTCCGTTAGGAATTAGTCCGATGGTGGCGCGCGGAAACCGTGCGCGAGTTTCCTCGACCTCGCTCTCCGAGGTCAGGTGAAGCACCAAGGCGCGCGGCGCAACCAGGCTGCACACCTTCTCCCACAACGACTTGAACTGGATTCGCCGCGACCCGCTCCAGCGCTGCAGCGCGCCGTGCGGAGTCCACACCACCGGCCGTTCCAGCATCCGCGCCACGAGTAAGGCTGGAATTGTCGGAAACGAGTACGCCGCGTGCAGATGAACCACGTCGGCCCAGCGCACCTGTTCGACGAGCGCGTCGACAAGCTCGAGCGATACCGACTGACGCGCGACTCGCGCGCAGTAGCGAACTTCGAATCCCTGGCCGTGCGTGTACGGCGCCTTCGCCGCCGAGTCCAGCTTCTTTCCCGATCCGTTCGCGTCCGTAGTCAGCACCCGAACCGCCGCTCCCGCGCGCGCCAGATGGCGGGCGAACTGATAGGCAGACTCGACCAGTCCGCCGTAAGCCCACGCTGGTGCGAAGAACGGACTTACGTGCAGGACGCGGATCGGGCCGGCGTCTTCGTCTGAAGAAATCACCCCTACGATCCTGATTTGATGCCGAGTAGCGCGACATGCGATGCGGTCCGATATGGATTCACGCCCGCTGCCGTCGTGTTCAATAGATGGACGGACGCGCAGGCGCGCCGGACCTGCGCGTAATCGTTGAATACAGAATAGGAGTATGAAAGACCGTCCCCTTCCGAGAGGCGATAGCCCTTACCCCGCGACTTGATGAAATCGAGCAACGGCCATAGTCCGAGGAAGTTCGCGATCTGTTTGACAGCGCGCGCCGGTGCCGAGCCCTGGCCGAAGTTGTTTGCGTCCGAGATGAAGACCGCTCGCCTGGATACCCGCAGCATCTCGCCGACTGCAAGCGAGGGCTTCGGAATGTGATGCAATGCGCCGAAGGCGCACACCAGGTCGAAGTCACCGTCGGGATATTTGAGCGCCTGCGCGTCGCCATCCACTATCTCATGCGGCGCCAGGCCCTTCGCTTGCGCCGCGGCCCGTAGTTCAGGTGACGGCTCTATCCCGCAGATTCGAATCCCGGGCATCTCTTTCTTGAGCATTATCAGCTCACGCCCGGTTCCAGAGCCAATGTCCAGCACTGAGCGGCACTCCAAGTAACGGATCATCGACACCATGAACCACAGCGCGAACGTATGCTCACCATCCGAGTGCACGTGCCGGTCGTCATATTGCGACGCGGTGCGCCGGTAATATTCGCGTTGAATTGTGACTGGATCAGCCGTCATCTATTCGCTTCCCCTCGCAACTGCGCCTTGCGCGACGGCAAGCGCGAACAGGCTACCTGCACAGGTCGTTGTTATCTCCGCGCCCCGAATAATTGAAGATCCCTGCTTCAAAAATAGGGGCCGCCTCTCCCCGCTCTATATAGAGATAATACGGCAGGCGAATGACACTGGCGTGGTCCGGAACGAAGCGCTCCCAGCCGCTACGGTGTTGGCCGCCCCAGCTTTGCTGGAAGTAAGGCTCGTATATCGAACAGAGGTCCTTGCGCGATGGCGCTTGCGCGAGGCGATCGTAGGTTTGGGCCAAGCGGTCACACACTTGTCCCACGGCATGATCGACGTAAACGCACTGAATAGCTAGCACGGCGCCAATCACACAGATGGCTGCGAGGCGGGCAGACTCTCGCGCGGGAGTCCAATTTCCAGCCAGCCATGCAAGGACCAGCCATGCAGCCGGGTAGGTCAGGCGTTCCGCGCCGAACACGCCGGCGATCGCATAGCCTCCTGCGACGTATCCGATCAGGCACAAGAGGGCTGCGAGCAGGGGCGCGGCATCATCACGAGTACCCCTGAACCACATCACCGCGCACACGCAAAAGAGAGTAAAGATGCCGCCATCGCTGATCAAGTTGCACATAGCCGCTAGGTGCATCAACTTCGAGTGCGGACTGAGCCACGGCGCAAACGCGTGAAACAGCGAGAACGCATCGATGAAGTTGCTGGCGAGGTGGCGGGCCGTCCAGGGCACCAAAAACGTCTGAGTGCCCAAGTCATGAGACGTCGCCCGGCCCAGCACATACCATGCGAGGATCGGCACCGAGGCCAGCGCCGGCAGCAGGAGTCGGCGCGCCTTGACCGGGCTTGGATGTGCAAGAACTATCGCGATACAAACAGCGCCGCATGCCAGGTAGACGATCAAATGCGCCACAAAAATCGCCAGAAGACCCACGAGCACGACCAGCGGGTTAATTCGACCGGGCGAGTCCGCGCGCCGCAGCAGATATCCCGCCAGAAAGAAGAACCCCGTCAAGGCGAGATAATAATCAATCTCGCCGGTGAAGAACCAAGTGTCGAAGATGAACAGCAGCGGCACATACAGAAGCGGGTGCCGCTCGGAGGCCCCACACGCTTTCAGAAGGTAGGTGCTGCCAATCGCGAATGCGCAGACCGCGCTTGACAACACCAGCTTTGCCGAGGTCTCTGCACCGAAGCCGTAGTCGAGAAGAGCGGTGGCTATTGTGACTGCGGCGTGCGTTGGAGGATACGATCTGAAGTGATACAGCGGATGGGCGGCACCGCGCAGGATGCCCGAAAGTATCCACCCCTGGTATACCCAGTCGGGATAGTCCGACATCGGGATGAACCGGTTTGACCAGATGAACCAAAGCGCGTTGGCGAGCGTTAGCGCCAGCGTCGCGCGGAACACGATCGCCGGCCCGCGATCAGGCGGCGGCTGCACAAGGCGCAGCTCGTCATATTGCGACGCGGTGCGCCGGTAATATTCGCGTTGAATTGTGACTGGATCAGATACGGCGGACTCCTTTTTCGAAGCCAAGCTGCCCCAGCGCCATCGCGTCAACCTCTGCGAGTTGGATGAGCAGGTGAATCAGCGCGATGAAGATGATGGCCCATGGGATCCCTCCGAAAACCATCGACGCGGCGGAGCCGATATCAAGCAACTTCGACAAAACGTAAACGCCGCCAACCAGAGCGCCGAGCCCCATTGCGGGATGAACGTACATCTCGATCAGCAGCCGGTAGATTAACCCGAATATGAACATCCCCGCGATCACTCCGGCGAGTCCAAAGTTCCCGTACAACTCGACTAGCTGCGGAAGATTGATCGAAGTGTCAGTATTCCCGGCGGAGATGAAGGCGTAGCGATGGCCAAAAGTTTGTCCGGTCAACTCTTCCGGTTTATCGGGCCAGACCGCGCGCGGAATCAGCTTGAACAGGATCGGATAGTAAGACTCGCCCCCCCAAAAAGGCACCATTGCGGGCGAGTCCGCGATCACTTCGCCGAACGTTGTGAATTGCGCCAGGCGCAGGCTTCCGAATTCGATCAGCACTTGCGGCTCCACCGCCCCTCCGATCGTGATGCGGTAAAGAATATCTCCATACAGGCGGGCTTTCTCGATCTCGCCCGCATCCGAATGTCTTCCGCCCCACGTCTCCGCGCGATACGGTACCTCCGCGGGCCGGATGATGAACACCGCCACAACAGTGCCCAGCAGTACCGTCTTCCATGGGATCGATCGGCGCACGGAAGCGAAAATCATTGCGACGGCGACGCCGACCATCAGCGGTCCCCCGGCCGAGCCGCTGCCCAGGCCGATTGCGATTCTGGCCGGAATCAGAAACCCCCAGACGAACACCGATGTGATCCGATCCAGTCTTCCCGCCAACTGAAGCGCGACCAGCGTGCAGATTCCAACCATCGATAAGTCAGCCGCGAATACGCCGATCTGGGCCAGACTCTCGGGCAGAAACCTGGCGGCCGAGGAGGCCATGAACAATCCCCCGACTCCCAGCATCAGCGCGACCATCCGCACTACTCGCTCGTCGCGCCATTGCAAGTTGAATCGCGGTAGTATCGGTGCGAATAGCCATCTCGCCGGTCCATAGTATCCGGCAAACATGCAATACAGACCCAGTAGTGAGTATCCGAGCGCCAGTGTGATGAAATGGTCGGCAACAGGCGGGTGGAACAGTCCGGTAACATATCGGTGCAACAGGAAAACCGGCAGCGCGTAGTAATAGGTGAACATCAGCGTCAGGAATGGCATGAACGGAATCATTCGATCCGCGCCTGACATCCATAGCCAGACCGGAAGCGCAAGCGAGGCCAGTATCGCGGACGCGAATACTCGCTCGAGGATCGTCGGCGAAGCAGGAGCGTAGAGGTTCAGAGCGATCAACGCGATTGCGAACGCCGCCAGCAGCTTCAGCGCCTTGCCCAGGCTGGCGGAGCCCGGCCTCGGCGCGCTGATTCGCGCATACCACTCGCCATCCGGCGGATGCGGCGGCGCGGATTCGAACCGTTCAGCCATTCGATTCGACTTCATCCTGCTTTCGCGCCAGCGTTGCGAGTCCTATTCCTTCCGAAAGCGCGAAAGACGCCAAGCCGTCGAAGACAGGAATCATCGACTTCAAAAGAGGAAACGCTTGCCGCCTCGAAAATGCTTCGGCCACGCCGGACCGCACACTTGGATACCAAAAGAGATTTTCCGGCTGGAAATAGCGATGGCGAAGCGGATAGCTGGAGCAGAATACCACTTCATAGCCTGAAAGCCGCAACAGCCGGTTCATGCCAGACTGGCTGAAACCCCAGAGATGCTCGCCGATCTTGAGGGAATTGTAGAAATTCATTCGCGCGAATCGTTTTCGGAGTCGATTCTTGATTCGAAGAAACGCCGCGTTGTTGTTCGGACATTCGAGGTAAAGATACCCCCTGGGCGTCATTACCTTTAAGATCGAACGGACAAAACTGGCAGGATCGATGAGGTGTTCGATCAACTGCGAAGCCTTGACGAAGTCGACCGGCTCCGTTCCCTCGATAGCCTCGGCGATATCGCCGCATCGGAGCTGCACACTGAGACCTCTGGACTGAGCCCGTTGAGTAACTTCCCGAACGTTGCTCGGATCCAAATCAAAGCCAACAGCCTCCATACCCAGTTGAGCCGCGGCCAGCAGACTCGCTCCGTTGCCGAATCCCACTTCCATGTATCGCAACGGCTTTCGTCCTGGAGCAAGAGGCAGATGACTTAGCAACACTTCGAGCAATTCAACGGATCGCCCGATGAGAAGCGGCATTTGCTCTTCGGCGGTTCGAGTATTGTGGTAGTCGGAATAGAATTCCTTCAAAAGCCTGCTTGTAGGATGAGGCAGGATTGTCTCGACGCAGCATGCCTTACAACGCACAACATAATATGAGTCTTCTTCAAAGCGATGAGCTAGTTGAAGGGCCCGCGGACTCAGGCAGATTGGACAATCGCTCTCTACTGACAATTGCGACATAGGTTATTTCAAGGCTTCAGCCATTCGATTCGATTTCATTAGTTTGCGCGGCGCCAACCGTCGCCGGCGTCCGCAACCCTTTTACCGATCGCGCAGCCTGGATAATTTCCGCCAGCCGATCGCCGTAGGTATGCCGCCCCTGCGTGATTTTGCGATGGCCCGCGGCGGCAATCCTGACTCGATCTTCATCGCGCCCGAGATAAATCCGGACCTTGTCGATGAGTTCATCGGGCGAGTTGAAAAACGCCGCTTCCTTGTCTTCGGAAAATAATTCATCGTGGGTGGCGGATCTCTCCGTGAGCATGAAGCCGCCGCACGCGGGAATTTCAAAGGTGCGCATCACGTGATCGTCCCGATTCGCACGCCTCACCAGGTTGACCGATATTTTTGCGCCGCCGACCGCGAGACGGAAATCGCGCCCGGTTGCGTTTCCGCGCCAATATGGGCGCAGCTTCGGATAGCGATTCCAGTAGCCGCCGTGCAGATGCAGCCGAAGCTTAGGGATCGCGCGGACGATCGTCTCGAAGTATGGAGCGCGGTCATCGTCCCCGCCGCCGATGAATGTCACGTCAGAATCGAAGCGCATCCGCTCGTCATCGCTCGCGGGCGCCTCGGGAAAATGGACCTGCGGCTTGTATCCGAAGCGGACGTAGGCGACGTTGGCACATCCCGCGCGCCGCGCGTCGTCCATTATCGCGCGCTTGGTGCATACGTAGAGATCGTAGAGCGCGATCGATTCAACCAGGTCGCGGGTGCTGTTGGCCGGATTGAAGGGATCGTCGGTGGCCCAGTTGACCATCGATGCTCCCGTCGCGGCGCGAACCGCGGCCAGCGTGGCGGGAGCGAAATAGGCGCCCTTGCCGATCAGCACGAGATCGGGGTGCAAGCGCCGCGCCTCGGCGATGAGTGCGGCGTTGAGCGCGCGATAACCGGATGGGCGGCCGGCAAGACGCCGCACGATTCGCCCCGCGATCGAGCGTTGCGGGCGGCGGTACCTGGCTTCATCGAAAAACGAGAACTCGCATTCGCCGCGCTCCGCCATCGCCGCGAGCACCTCCAGAAAGTGCGCGCTGGTGGGCAGAAAGTCGCTGGTCTCAGTGTAAAGGATTCGCACGCAGTCTCCGATTTCCAAAAGAGCAAATAAACGGAATCTTCAATTCACCAGTACGAACCGTTTTCATGAAGGCGGTAATTTCGCGGCCGCTCGTCTTCGGACGGGCGCGTCCACGCGTCATTCACGAACGCGCCGATTTCCGGATTGGATACCCATCGCCCGCCCATAATCCCGAATAGCAACTGCGTCGCTCCGCCCAGATGAATCCCGAAGGCGCCCAACGACTTCGCATGGATCGCCAGCGGTATCGACCATGCGCCCGCACCTATAATCGCCACATCGAACGGACGGGCGCCGAGCTGCGCTTTCAACGCTTCCAGCCCGGTGAACCAGTCGGGATATTCCGGCTGGTCGATAATCCCCGCAGGCTGCGGGCATCGCACGATGCGGAGATCGAACGCGGGCAGCACTTCGGGCTTGGCCGCCCAAATCTTTTCCCGCCGCTGATATTGAGCCTGGATCGACTTCTCGAACGGGCTTACTACCACGACCCGTTTACCTGCCAACTGCGCGCTCCACGGCCGCTCATGGTAATATGGCTCAAGCGCAGAAAGCTCGCACAGCGTTGCGCCGGGAGCATAGCGCCGGCGGGCGGCGGCCTCGCCGAAATTGAACCACACGGCAAGCAGGTCAATACCTTCGAGCGTTTCCAGGTAGCAGCGGCAAAAACGCGACAGCGTCGGGGAATCGGGCGGATAGATGCCGGCGGTGACATGCGCCCACCATGCATAGTGGCCGAAATTGTGGCAGAGGCCGCCGCCGTCGCGCCGGCGCAGGTAAACTCGTGAGACCTTGATCTCGGTCGCGCCAATTTTGCCCGCCGCGCCGCCGTGATGGATCATCGCAGCCAATCGGTCATTGCCCTGCTCAGCACTGAGTATAGTCTCGCCCAGAAATTTCATGCGCTCGAGCAGAAACCGATGCCGCGCGACCGGCCGAATCAGGGCTTTGGCGCGCGGGATGATTTGTTCACGCATCATGCGGTTCATCAGTTGCTCTTTCACCGCCCGGCGCCTGCGCGTGCGGCGAGCGCGGCCTGATACATCGCCGCCATCCGCTCGCCGTAGCTGTTCCATCCGCCCAGCGCGCGCACCCGGGCAAGAGCGGCGGCGCCCATCGCGTCGCGGACCTCGGGATGCTCATACAGAAAGACGATCTTGTCGGCAATCGCGGCCCCGTCGCGGATCGGAACGATGAACCCTTCGACTCCGTCGCTGAACAGATCCTCGGCTCCGGTGTTGGTCGTCGCGATCACCGGAACGCCGCAGGCCATCGCTTGCGCCATGACCAACCCGAAGCCGTCCTCGATTGACGGGAGGACCAGCACAGACGCCTGCGAATAATGCTCGGCGAGTTCGGCACGGGGGAGCACGCCCAGATGGCGCAGGGGCATATCACACTTGGCGAGGACGCGCGCCGCGTCCTTATCGACGTCTCCAATCAGCACCAGGTCGAGCGCCCCAATCGCAGCGCGCTTTACCGCCTCGAGCAGGTAAGCGATTCCCTTGCGAATCGAAATCGAACCGACAAACAGCACGCGGAAGACGGCGTCGCGCTTGGGCATCGGATGGAACATCGAGAGATCGACGCCGTAGGGATTAAGCCGCAGCTTTTCGCGCGGCACGCCTTTCTCGACGAACGATCGGAGCGAGAAGCCGGACGGCACGCTGATCAGGTCGCAGAATTCGTACTCGGCAAGCTCGCGCTCGACGATGCGCGCGTCGGTCCCGCGATACGGAATATCGAAGCGGGCATATTCCTCGCGCAGAATCTCATTTTGAAACGTGATATGCGATGACCCCCGATCGCATACCGTAAGCGCGCCGTGCCGCGCGCGCGCCGCGCGATGGCTCTGCAATCCGAAGCTGGATAGGCAATGGAACACCTCGCAGGGCGCGAGCCGCGCGGCCATCCAGCGATCGAACGTCTCGATCGCGGCGAGGTTCAGGCGCTCGCGCAGTCCCGGCAATCCGAATCGTCCCGCGAGCGTGGCTGGTCCCATCAGCCATGGAAAGGTACTCACTTTCGCGGCGGGCAGTCCATCCACCTTGAAGCGCGGATAGGCGGTGTAGAGGCGGGTCAGATGGCCGAGGCGTTCCATCTGGCGCGCCAGATCGAAGGCGTGAAACCGGCCGGCGCTGGCTACGCAGATCTTCACGATGCCGGCGGCGCCTGCCGCTGGGCGCGATCGCACGCCGGGGCCTGGCTGCCTTTCGTCACGCCGCTCAATTCGAAAATGCGCTCGAGCGCCGGCTCAAAGACGCGCTCGTAGTTATATTGTTCCTCGAATGCGCGCCGCGCCGCGCGACTCATCGCGACGTATCGCTCGCGGTCCGCGAAGATCGAGGTAATCGCGCGCGCGATCGATCCTGGATCTTCGACGTCGGCATACGTCACCCAATCCGCATCGCCCAGGAAGTCGCGGTAGCTCTCGCGATCCGGCACTACCACCGGCAATCCCATCGCCGCGTATTCGAACAGCTTGTTGCTCGCCGATCCCATGTATTCCAGGCTCTTTGTCACTGGCTTGTAAAGCGACAGCCCCACCGACGCGCGAGATGCATGCGCGGGGACCTCATCATGAGCTATCCATCCGTCCAGGCTGATTCGTTCCGCCACCCCAAGCTCGCGCGCGAGCGCGTTGAAGCTCGCCGCGAATTCGGGGCGAAAACTGCCAATCACTAGCAGTCCAATCCCGCCGTCCGTCATCGCGATCGCGCGCAACGCTTCCAGATGGCCGTTATCGGCGCCTACAGAACCGACGTAAACCACTTCCCGCGCGCGATATCTCATCGCGATCGTCTCGTTCCAATCCGCGGGCCCGGTAAAGTAATTACGATCGGGACAATTCGGCACGATTATCGGCGCGCGCGACTCTCCTGCAGTCATCAGCCAGTGGCGGGCGCGATACTTTTCCGGAAACACTACTGCATCCGCCGACTTGGTACCTGTTAATGCCGCCTTTACGACCCACGTTTGCAGCGAGGTCCACGAAAGACTCGCCGTCTCCGGCAACTCGTGGAGATGAAATATCAGCGGCGTCGATCTCCCGCCCGCTCGCCCGACCATGCTCGCGACAAACGCGTGCGGATCGTACGAATAGACAATCGCCGGCTGCATCTGCTTGATCAGCGCGCGGGTGCGAGCGGTGAATTTCGCATATTCGATCAGCTTTGCACGGGCGCTCGCCGCCTCTTTTTCGCGCGGCGATGCGTACCCGCCCAGTCGCTCGATAGTCACATCGGCCGGCCATTCTTGAACCGGCTTATCCATGTTCCGGCAAAGGATATGTATTCTGAAATAGCCACTTAGTATGCGGACTGCATACACCGTCGGCGGATAATAATCCGGATTCGCGTATATCGTGATAAGCAACCGGGGCTTCACTTGCGGCTCATTGCGGGCGATCCGGCAAGCCGTGTTCCGGCGGACCCGACAGGCTGCGCCGCAGCCCCGGCGAAAGCATCGGCGACGCGATGCGCATCCTCAACACCAATTGGTTGCTCAGACATGCAGCCCGGCGCTTGGCGATCTTTGAGCGCCGGTTCGGCGCAAGATCGCATGCGGTTGCCCCCTGCCCGCACGGTGGCGGTCGCGTCAGTCGATCCGTCGTTGACGACTATCACTTCGATCTCGCCGTCAAATTCCTGCGCCAGCGCGCTTTCGATCGCGCGCGCGACCGTACGCTCGCCGTTGAAGACGGGAATTATCACCGAGACGGCTGACTGGTTTGTTGCAATCTCAATTCCGCGCAGCGCGGGGCTCGCTAATTCCGGGCGCGATAGTTGCGGGGTCGGCGCAGATGCCGGGTCGGACGAGCGAGGCGAGATTGGCCCATCCCACGCCCGCTATGGTCGCGAGGAATGGGATCGCAGGCACGCGATAGCGCGGATCGAATACGTCTAAATATGGCGAGGCCGCGAGCAACAGAAGAAGCGCGATTCCGAGCAAAATCCATAGTTGGTCATCGCTCCGGTAAATCCACATCGCTCGCGCGACCCCGATCCAGATAAAGCAGAGCAATGCCGCCTCGAGCGCCATCGAGCCGATCTTAACCACCTGGAATGCCGGCCCACCGCCATTCACCATCTTCGCAAGCCCGACGGCCGGCTCGTGAGGCTCGAAAGCGAGACGGAGAAATCCGATAGCAGTCACTTCGGCAGTCGCGATTGGGTGGCTCGCGATCACGTCAATGCTTCGCGATAGCATGAGATGCGCCACCTGTGGAGACGTCTCAACCGCCCAAGATATCTCGTCGTGCGGCGAGAGCTGATGCGCCTTGGCAATCAGGTCCGCATGGTCACCAAATGCCGCGCTTTCGACGGCATGCGCCGCGGCGCGCTGTGCCTCGATGAGTGGAACGCCGGTGACCAGCGAGACGACCGCAGGAACCGTGTACGAGTAGAGGTTCATTGGTCCCTCAATCGTCAGTGCGAACACACCGGCAACGCGATAGTTGCGCGCTGCCCATGCTCCGATGATCACCAGCGCCAGGCAGAGGACACCTGCAGCTCGAATCCATCGGCGCGAGAGCAGAAATGATACCGGGGCAAGGATCAGCAACGGCTCCGCAACCGGCCGCACGAGGGCTGCAGCGCCGTACAAAAGTCCAGCAGCGAGGGCATGGTTGCATAGCGACCCAAAGACCGCGCCCGCGAGAACGAGTTGAAAAAGCGGCTCGGTCAGCAGCTCCTTGGTCACGGTGATCGTCGGCGGATCGAACGCCACAATCGCGGCGGCTATGATCGCGGCTACCGCGCCATATTGTCTTTTGGTAAAGGCCGCCACAACGCCGCACACGGCCGCACCGAAAACCGCCTGAACAAAAATCGCGAGGCGATAGTGATTGAGAAAAGGCACGAGAAACAGTGGGTATCCAGGCGTTCTCAGAACCTCCGGAGCACCGCAACCATTTGCCATAGCGGCGAAGCCGCACCCGTCCCGGATGCCGTGGGCAAGCGCAAGGTACCCGATCGAATCTGTAGCAACCGCCCAGTCCGACCCGGAGCGCAGCAGCCACGCTGCGCGAACAACCAGCGCCGCAAGTACTATTGAAGCGAGTACCCGATCGGCTCGAGCGCAACGCGGCCATATGGAAAGAAGCCGTCGTGAGTTCATGCACGTACCTTATGCTGCCAACTGTCTGCGACCGGTCACGGCGGCGAGCGCGGCGAGCAAGCCGTCTCGATCCGCATCGAAACCAAGCTGCGCGACTTTTTCCAGAGAGCGCGCGCCCATCGCGGCGCGATGCTCGGGGTTGTCGATCAACTTTCGCAGCCTGTCCGCGAGTGCCGCGACGTCGCGCGCCGGAAACACGAATCCATTGACGCCGTCCTCGACCAAATCCGGCCCCGCGCCGACGCGATCGCTCACCACGACCGGCTTGCCCGCGTTCATCACCTCGTTGATCACCAGCCCCCACGGCTCGCGCTCGGAGGGGAGCACGAATACGTCGCAAAGGTCGTACAAGGCGGGAAGCTCGGATTGGTTCCTGAAGCCGATGAAGCGGATCGAGTCCCACTTCAGAGAGCGCGCGCGGCGTTCGAGCTGGGCCCGCTCCTCGCCGTCGCCGGCGAAGACCAGGCAGGCCGCGGGCTCGGCGGCTGGGCCGGGCGACATGCGCGCGTAGGCCTCGAGCAGGTCGCCGGCGCGCTTGTGCGGCTGCATCTTGGAAGCGAACAGAATCACCGCGCGCCCCGGATGCAATCCAAGCTCGGCGCGCAGCCGTTCGCGGCGCGGCCGCGCTTGCTCCGCCGCGGCGCGAAAAAATTCGTTGTCCACCGCGTAAGGCATCGGGAAAATTCGGCCCGCTTCGACGCCGTAATGAAGATAGTAATCGCGATTGAGGCGCCCGATCGCGAGCATGCCGTCGATGGTCCGCAGCAGCGCCGGCATCGCGATGCGCTTGAGGCCCAGCTTCAGCGCGTGATCGGTCTCGTCAAGCAGATTCGAGTCGCCGCGCAGCATTACCGGGATGCCCAGCGACTTCGC
Source organism: Candidatus Binatus sp. (assembly GCF_036567905.1). Taxonomy (NCBI): domain Bacteria; phylum Candidatus Binatota; class Binatia (SeqCode); order Binatales (SeqCode); family Binataceae (SeqCode); genus Binatus (SeqCode); species Binatus sp. (SeqCode). The sequence continues at coordinate 14,933 of NZ_DATCTO010000008.1, read as the reverse complement.
CGCCGCGATTCCTGCCAGACATCCGCGATGCGCGTAGCCGTGCACCCACAACGCGTCGAATCGCCCGCGTCGAAGCCTCGCGCGCAGACCGAACGTCCACGGCCGCCAGAACGAAAGCTCGTTTCCCGAACCCAGGCGCGGCAGAAAATCATGGCGGTAGCCGTCGAGCAGCGGCACGTCCCATTTCACGCTCACGCCAAAGCCCGAATCGCGATAGGCGTGGATCGAGAGATCGCTCAGGAAAAAAACCGTCAGATCGATCCCCGGATGCGCCGCCAGATGACGGAACAGCGGCGCCTGGTACTGGATCGGATGACTGACCAGGCACGCAACGCGGTAGCTGCCATCCATCTCAGGCCACGTGCGGTCTGACCGGCGCGGTTCCCGATTCTTTGGAATTCGCCCGATGCGCGAGCACGCGCGCCGCCGCCGCGATCACTTCATCGACGCCGATCGCCTTGATGCATTTGTTGTCGTACGGGCAGGCATCGAGAAAGCAGGTGTGGCACTCGACCTCCTTCAACAGCACTTCGTGGTGCGACCCATGCGGCCACCACATACCTGGAAATTCGCGGCGCGTGAAGAGCGAGACGCATGGCGTGCCGACGGCCGCGGCAAGATGCTGCACGCCGGAGTCGTTGCAAATCAGCATCGCACAGCGCGCAAGCAGCTCGCACGATTCGCGAACCGTGGTCTTGCCCGCCAGGCTCGCTGCGCCGCGGCCGATCGAATTTGCGATCCGCTCGCACAGCGGCGCGTCGGATCTGCCACCGAGAACGACGATCCGGCAGCCACGCGCAGCCAGATTGTTCCCAACCTCGATGAACCGATCGGCAGGCCATCGATTCGGTTCCGCCTTCGCCCCGGGCGCGAAGGCAATCATCAGTTCGGCGGCCGACACTCCTGCTTGATCGAGCAGTGCGGTCACCCTGAGCCGATTCGAGTCGCTGAGCTCGAGCGGAAAATCGCCGTCGCATCCCGCGAACCCTCCCGCTCGGACAATCTCGAGCAACCGCTCCACTTCGTCGGGGAAGTCGATAAACCTGGACTGCGCCGGCGCAAAAAACCTGGGTTCGTATCGCCAGCCGAAGCCCCATCGCGCACCGGCCGATCGCGCCACCGTCAGATTGCGAAATAGCGTGGCCAGCGGCGCCGCGACCGCCGGCAACTCGATCCATACGTCGAACTGGCGCGCGCGCAACCGGCGCATCAACTCGAGCCGACCCCGCACGGTCGCAATATCTTCGGCGTGATACACGACGATCTCATCGATCCAGCTCACGCCCTCGAGCAGCTGGCGCGCGCCGACCGAGCCCGCCTTGCCCGGTGAGGTCACCAGCGTGAGATGCGCCGCCGGATAGGCGCGCCGAATCGCATGCATCGCGGGGATCGCACACGCGGTGTCGCCGATATTTCCGATCCGATAGATGCACACGCGCTTCGCATCGAGCGGTCGCCGCCTCGGCCACAGGCATTTTGCCGCGCCGCTCAGAATCGCGTTGGCAGATGCGCGCAGCGCCTGGGCCGCGCGGGCTTGCTGTCTGGCCAGCGGCATTTGAGTTGGATGCGTCCGCCCGGTTGTCAACTAAAGTAGGGGGAAATCCCGCAGAGCGGCGAATGGATGGAGAAGCGCGGTGCGGCGTCAAGCCTTGGGGCGAAGATTGCGGACAAAGCGGGGATGCAATGTCTCGCTATCGTCGGGGTGTGGCGAGGGGTCGTCAAGCGTCGTTGCGGGCTCGTCCGGCGCTTGATTCATGCCTTCGAACTGCGCTTTGGCGCGGCGAATGAAATCCGACCCGAGAATCCATGTGCAAACGAGCGCGAAGGTGATCGAGGCTGCCAGGACGGCGTTGTTGCGCGCTTTGGGCGCGAAATAATTGTCGGGCACGACCGGAGGTTCGACGACCTTGAAGGCGAAGTCGGATTGCACCTGCGCGAGTTTCTCGCGCTGAATCTGCCGCGCCATCAGCTCGTAGAGTTGAGTCTGCAAAAGCGCGTCGGAAGTTTTCCGGACCTCATCCTGCAGGGAAGCGGCCGCGCTGGCGCCGGCTTGCACTTCCTCGTTGCGAAGCTTGTCGCGCAGGCTGTCGAGGTAAAATCCGAGCACGCGTTGAGCTTCGGCAGGCGACGGATCCAGGAAATACAGGGTCAGATTGCCGCTCTTGAAGTCGTATTCGGTGCTGAATCGATCCGCAATCTTTGTATGAATCAACCACTTCGTCACGGTCGGCGCATTCTTGCTTCGAACGCCGATGATGTTGTGCTCGAGATGATATTTGCTGACGAGGTCGGTCGTGAACGCATAGCTGTTCATGATCGCCGTATAGCGCTGCGCCAGAGTGACCGTGTCGGCGCCGCCGCCGCCAAGCAGCGACGCGATTCCTCCTCCCAATCCATCAACCATGTCACCTGCCGTTCCTGTCCCCATCGAAAGGCCCTCTTCGGGCGGCACTGGTGTGACGGTGGCCTGCGCGCGATACCACTTCACCGTCAGGAATTTTGTGTACAACCCGTAGCCGAGGCCGATTCCTATGGTGAGGGCTGCAATCAGGATCCATCGCGCACGCAGCAGATCGATGTAATGGAGAAGCTGCAGCGTTGCGTATTGCGCCTCTGTGAGATGAGCGGGCGCGCCAGCGCCGGCAGCGCAAGCGCTTGCGCCCGCCGACGAAGTCGAATGCCCGTCGCTGCCTGAAGGATCCATAAAAGTTGCCGGAGTCCGGCGGTTCCCGTTTAGCGCCAGACCAGGCCGCCCCAAGAGGGCGTGAACGCGAAACTGATCTGGAGAAGAGCGCGGAAAGAGTTGGCGTTGGTGTAGTTGATATCGCTCACGTATTCGATTCCCGCGCGCGCCTTCATCTCGCCGAGCGAATCTGCGAGCGGCCCGATTTCGAGCGGCAGATGGAGAAAGTCAAACGCGACGCCGTAACCGGTCTCCGTGTTGCGTACCAGCGGTAGGAACGACGGCGCTACGATGGCCTGACCACGAGTATAGAAAGTGTCCACGCCGATGCGCGACTGAAAATTGACCCATCGATCGATCTCGAAATTGACCTGCCATGCGCCCGGCCCGAGCGAACTGCCCATCAGCGCGTTCTCGTAGGACCAGTACAGCGAGTCGTTGTGGATCGAATACTCTTTGTCGGTCAGCGCGTATTCGAATCGCGCAGTGGTGCGCCCGTCGAGGGTGACCTGTGGAACATAGATTCCGGCAGTGTACGACGGTCCCTTGAACGGGAACTTTAAGGCGATGCTCTTGCCGAACGGCAGGAAATAATCTTCGGCCAGTACCTCGCCATAGACTTGGCTATTGCGCAGCCGCGGGACGTACGCCTTGGCGAACATACCGAAGCGCGTGTTGGTATTGGCAACCTGTGAATTCCCCGTCGAAAGACCGGTCAGGTCGCCAAGAAATCCCATCGAACTGTAATTGTCGTTGCCGCTGCCGCCGAACATGATCGTGTGATCGATGCCCCATTCCAGGAACGGCAGCGTCCTGAAGGTAATCACCTGGCCGGAGAGCCACGGCCGCGAGAACGTCCGTCCCGCGTTGAGCTGGCCCAGGAACGCTTGATACCGATACAGCCCCAGATAACGCAGAATGCCGGGCAGATGACCCGGATGAATATTCTGGATGCGCAAGGCCGGGAACGGCTGCGCGTTATTGGACTGCGAAAGTTGGTTGTAGTGCGAGACCCCCCATGACATCTCCTCCTGCCCGAAGGAGATCGCCGTGTTGCCCAGACTGACGACGACCGCGCCCGTCAACAGTTGCGCGCGACTTGCCTGGCTCGGACTGTCGGTCAGCGGACCCGCCAGCGCGCCTTCGCCGTAGCCGGTGACGAAGCCGCCAATCCCGGCCCATCCCGACCACCGAAGTACTTCATTGCTCCCCTGGTCGGTGGGGAGGTTGTCGTTGTTCGGCAGCAGCGGGGTTCCTTCCTGGTAGTCGAGTCCACTGGCCCCGGTCTTGACCGATTGCCGCTTGCCCTCCGACAAAACGTACTGGCCCTCGACGCGATCGACCGGGTGGAACATCGTGGGCAGGTTGTCTTCGTGGTCCTGCTCGACCCATTGCACTTCTTCGGGCAACTGCAGCCGCAGCGCATTGATGCAACTGCGTGCGAGTTCGCTCTGATTCTGCATTTCGGACAGCTTCGACTCGGCCTCGACCGCGATGCGCGCCGCCTCGACGCGGGTGATGGGCTGGATTTCCGAAATATAGCTGTCGGCGAGTCCCAGGTCGTTCAGCGTACCCAGCTCGTCATAGATCGAGCGCCAGCACACGTTTCAGGGTCTTCGCCTCCTCAGAGGGCGCGCAAACCCCCAAATTTGAATAAAGTATCCTATCGCCTTCGTGAGCGGGGGGCGCACCTCGTCAGCAGCGTGGCATTTATACCATTCAACTGCCTACCTGACCACAAATGAGCGACGGGTTCGGCAGATTAGAGGTTTTTAGGCGGGCGTGCTAACCCGGGCCAACATCTTTAAAGCCTAGTCACTGATTGTGTGCTCATGTAAACTTTATGTGTTTATGCGGACGTTTGGTCACTTGCGGCACATTACTCAGAAACTACCTGTAGCGCTTCACGCTAATAAGTATGATAGGGTCCGGTCCCCAGTTAGAAACTTGGACCATTGGCTTCAGGAGCCGTCTGGCTGATATGGGCAGAGTCAGCCGAAATATTCGACCGCAGAAAGCAAGACTCCCTTCATCGGAGGAGCTTCGCCGGTTCGGCACGAATGGGCTTTTAGCCTTGATTCATGACGCGGTCGGTCACATCATCACTCCAATCCACAGCCTTCCGAAGGCGATACCTATTATCGAACAAATCGCGAACACGTTGATTACAGAACAGACGCTTCTAAAGGAAATCTTGGCCGTTCAGAAAGCCGCGGCGCAGGAGCCGCTCCCGATCTTCCGTCCGGTCGCGCCTCCTGCTAGGAAGACGCCAATGGCCCGTACTACCGCATTAACGCCTTGTCCGAACTGCGGAGCGGGAATCCTTCCCGTGCTGAGAAAACTCAAGCAGCGGCGAAAGGCTGCTCGTCCGCCTTAACGTGCGGCCGGTCTTCAAATCACTGCGGCCCATATCGCCTGCTTGGAAAATGGGGCACTGGTTCAGTTTCGATGAAGGGGATGAACTATTCAGCCTGCCCCCGCCGGATTTCGCGTGCTATGCGTACGCTATGGTCAACCGCCAGGATATCCCGTACTCGCCCGGCTCACCCGAAATCGGGCGACACCGGCCTGCGGCAGAAATAATTTCTGACGGAACAAAGCTACGCCTGGAACGGAGCCGTCCCGAAACCACCACCAATGGTATGAATTGCCCTTTTCGGCCGTAATCGATCAATCAGATTCGCGCCCGTCGCAGTCTGAGCTTCGCGGCGGAGACGCGTGCTGTTGACCTTCGCTGCCCGCGTGACCGCCCGCAACCAGTTGCGCGATCTCGGGCGCCAGCTCAGTTTGTCGGGTAGGCAAACTGAACCAGTACCGAAAATGGGCAACAGTCACCGAGCGCCGCCCTGGCAAAGCCTTACCGGAAATTCATTCCGAGCTGAGGAAAACGCGCATCAAGCCGCGCGACGCTGCTGCGCTCGCCCCTTGGGCCGTCCGCTTTCATCGCCAATTGGACCAAGAAGTCAGACCCAGCATTTGCCACGCCGCCAGCGCCAGCATTCCCATGATCGCGAGCGTTACCACGCACGCCCTCATTTCCGCCATCAGCCAATGATTCCTGTTCACCGTGTTTCCCCCGGCTTTGCTTAGTTTAATGTTTGCGCTTCAGCCGCTGACGACCTGGGTGCGCGCGAGTTCGGCCGCTTTCTGATATGCGTCATCCTTGAGACCGCCCGCCAGGTAAAGCAGGTCGCTCACGTGCATGCCCTGGCTCATCACGTAGTAGCCGGGATTGCGCACCTCGCCGAAGACCTGCACGGTCGGCAGATACTTCATTTGCGATTCGCTGAACACGGTCAGCTCGTCTTCCTGGTTGAGCGTGCTGAGATTCTGCGGCCCGCTGATATTGGCCGACAGCGCTTCACCGAGATCGACCGGCACCAGCCGCACCGTCTTTGCCTTGCCCTCTTTGCGGCGAATCAGCGCGTATTTGAAAAAGGTATGCGGCGCGACCCCTTCGGCGAGTTCCACCAAGTCGGCGACCCGCATTCCCTGATGCCATTCGAACTTGCCCGGGCGATTGACGCTGCCGCGTACAATCACGACGTCCTGCTGGGCAGGCAGCACCGGGTAAATCTTGATCAGATCGCCGTCGCGGATGTCGAAGCGCTGCGAGCGCAGCTCGTTCAAATCAACGTCGAGCGCGATTCGCTTCTGATGATCGGCGACCCGTTCGACCTGCACCCGCTGCGAGTAGCCGAACGCGCTGATTCCGCCGCCGAGCTTGATGACCGAGTCGAGCGGCTCGCCGGAGCGCCCGAGCTCGTAGATGGCGGGCCGCTTCACGTCGCCGATCATTCCAACCACCGGCCCGATGACCGGCACAAAGATCACATCGCCGGGCTGCAGCTGCTCGTCGCCCTGCTCATTGCCGGCGAGCAGCAAGCTGTACAGATCGATCGTGCGCACGAGCTGATTGCCGCGCCGAAGTTCGACCTTGCGCAGGCTGCCTATTTTGGTGATTCCTCCGGCCGCGCCGAGCGCGTTCGATACGTGCGACAACGCGCTCACGGTATAGGCGCCGGGCTGCTCGACCTCGCCAACGACGAACACCTGGATGGTCTTGAGCTTGCCCATCGTGACGTCGACTTTGACTCCGGTGATTTGTCCGGCGTGACCCTCGATCAGCTGCTTGGTCTGCGCGAAGGTCAAGCCCGCCACCTGCAGCGGACCGATCTCGGGAATACTCACCGAGCCTTCCCGGCCGACGGTCAGATTCAGCGTGTTGTTGATTCGCCCCCACATCAGCATCTTGAGCTGGTCGCCGGGACCGATCACGTAGTCGTCGCTGACTTGAACGTTGGCGACCGGAGCGAAGGTCGAAACGCGCGAGGCAAACAGCGAGTAGCCGAATTGCTGCAGATTGCGCGTGCTCGGCGCGGCGGGCGCGGCAGCGGAATCGAGCGAGCGGAATTGCGATTCAACCGATGATACCGGCTGACTCGGATTTGCCCCCGACGCCGCCGTCCCCATCTGCCGCCCGGGCGACGCTGTCTCGTCCGATCCGTCCTGCCCCGCAAGCCCCGTGCAACTTCTCAGCTGTGCCATCTGCTGGTCGGTGAAGCTCAGGCCGAGCGATTTTGCGATTCCGGCAACGTCACCGGCGCCCAGCTGTTTCGCCGCAAAATGGAGACATAGCTCCTGCATGTCGTCAGAACTGAGACCGCCCGACGCCATTTCGCTTTTCAAGCTGCCGAGCTCGTCGGGCGAAATTCCAAGCTGCTGGATGACCGCAGCCATCGATTGCTTATTGATCGTATTGGCGAAGCCCTGCGCGCCACGCATCGCCGACGCACCGCCGGAAAGATTAGACGGGCCCGCTTGGGCGGGCTGGTCGGAACCGCCGTCGTTATCTGAATTCGTACACGACGGCAGGCCGGAGTTGGCCGCGTTCGGGTCACCCGGCTCGACGCATCCGCGGCTCACCGCGTTGCTCACTGCGCCCTGCGGGGAATCGCTGTTGGCGCCGTCGTCCTGCGCGCTTGCCGCGCTGCTGGAGCCGCCCAGGCCCCCGGCGCCGCCGAGCGCTGCGCCGCCGGAATCGCCGATTTGTGCGTGCGCGAGGGAAGAGAATAAGGAACCCAGCGCGAGTAGAACGATCAGACTTCGTAGCGTTGTGAGAACTGCATGTTTATTAGTACTACGCATGGTATGACTCCCCGCGGCTCGCGCGACCACCTCGGATGCCAGCTAAAGTCTGAGCCTCGCCATGATAGCTAAATTTCCGCTTAAAGAAAGGGCCAAAGCTGGTCATGGGCAGACAAGCAGCGTTTTGATTTGCGTACCATTTGGGCACGCGTCCGCCATCCCATGCTGTCAGGCTTGGGCATCATTCGCCAAAATTGAGCGACCGCCGTCCAGATTCCCAACCGCAGCCCGCGACCCTACGCGACTCTGCAGTAATCGAATTTGGTTAGTTTATTACCGTCGAGAACTCCGAAGACGCGTTATAACACGCTAATGAAACGAACGTCAAGCGCTTTCATCCTCACAAGCACGATAACGAGCGTGTCTGATGCGCGTACGCGATAGCCCTGCCCTTGCGCACAATCTGCGGCTACGGGCTGTCCAGTGCTTCGTTTTCTGCAGCGTCTTGCTTCAGTGGGCCGCCGCCCGGCCCCAACACTGCGACGAATCGCTTGGGACCGTCATAGATGACGCGTTCGCCGTGCGGAAGCTGCCAGAACGCCCGCGTGTCGGCAGGAGCGCTGCCCTTGGAGCTGTTTTGCTCGCTCGGCGGACCGACCGCTTGGACCAGCTTATCGAGCACCTTGCCACTCGAATCAGGCGTGAACCACGCCATTACGAGCTGCATGCCCGAATAGCTCGTGAACTCGTACTTCACCTGCTCGTAGCGGATTGAACCGACCTCGATATTGTCTATTCGGTAGGTATCGGCGCCGTAGGGCGCCGTCTCCATCGCCCCGGATGGAAACTTGTTCTGCACGCGATACAGCGAATCGCCGAATCGCACATCCAGAAACGACGTCAGGTTGGGCTGTCCCGCGAGCCCCAGCATTTTGGGCATCGCCAATCCCGGCGAACTCGTGGAACATGCCGCGCACGCGAGCGTCATGCTCACCAGCATTGCGCGGATAATTGTGAGTGCCCCCGCCGACCGCATCTATCAGCTATCTTTGGCGACCGCCGAGGCTGAGAGCACGACGCGCAGCCCCCCGGATTCGACGGCACTGAGCAGAATCGCGACTCGTTCCGCGCCGGAAAGATAACGCTGGAAAATCGCCTCGAATCCACGGAACGGACCGTCAACCACAACCACCCGCTCTCCGCTGCCGAATGGTTTGTCGGCTATTTCGATCACGTCGTCCACGCCGCGGCGGCGAATCTCCGACACTATCGCCGCGGGCACCGCCAGCGGATCGATTCCCGCCGACACAATCGCGCGCACCCCGGCCATATATTTTACCTCGAAGTACTGGCGCTGAAGATCGAACCTCGCGAACACGTAGCATGGAAACAGCGGAGCTATCGACACCGCCATCCGTCCCCATCGCGGCGCCTTCGCTTTGAGCATCGGCAGAAACACCTCCGGCACTGCGTTGGCGAGTTGATCGCGGACCCAGCGCTCCTTGCCGGTCTTCGTGCGAACCAGGTACCAGTCTGTCTGTGGATTGTCGTCCATCGCGATATGCGCGGCCGGCGTGGCAGATGAAGCCGAAAAAACCCGGTCGCAGGCCACTCGACGCAGCGATGTCCTCATCCTGCCGGAAAAAAGAAAGCGGCTGTAGCATATGCCACAGCCGCCCGATCAGTCCAATCGACTTCTAGATTTCGTAGGTGAAGGTGAACTCCAGCTCGTTGAAACGCTGCTCGCGGCTCAGCAGGTACGGATCGGTGAAGCGCCCGCTGCGTCCGATGAACCACTCAGCATTCAACCCGAGCAGAATGTTTCGTGAATACCGGTAAACGTTGGTGGTCGACAGCTCGCCGACGTTGTCGTCGATATCCCACAGGATCACGTTGCCGGCCGTCAACTGCCCGTTCATCAGCCAGTTCGTTGCCGACAGGAACGCGATGTTGCTGATCTCACGGTCCTTGCCGGCCGAGGTTAGGATGGTCGTCGCATCCATCGGGCGATCCGGCTGCCACGTCAGCGTGTACTGAGCCGTCAGGAACGTGTGCTGCTTCGATAGCCAGGGGATGTACGTCGGACGGTCGCCCGCGATAATCCAGCGGGTAAGCTGGGTCCAGGCCGATCCCGTCGGGCTGACGAAAGTCGGAACGCCCACCGCGTGATCCGGCTGGTACAAAATGTCATAGCGGTACACGATGTCGGTCAGGTCTTTATCGTAATAGGTTCCCGTCATGCCGAAAAAACTGTTGCGCCTATAGTTGACCTCGGAAAGGACCTCAAACATACCGCCCACGGGCACACCCGCATGAGGCCGGTGGGTAAAAATCCCGGGGGCTATGAAGTCGCCCGGGAAGGCACCGCCAAGGCCAACCGCGCCCGGCTCGCCCACCGCGGCCGGCCCGCAGTTCGTGCAATTCGAAGGGCGTGCATCGCGGTATTCGTACAAGTAGATGAAGCTGGCCTGGAGTCCGTTGCCAATCGGCAGCAGGGTCGAATAACGTGCTCCGAACTCGCTGTTTTCCAGGGAGTTTGATGGCCTCCTGCCCAGAGTCTTCAGCACAACGTCGTAATATTGATACGTTTGGCGCCCGCCAATCTTGGGGCCGAAGGGCAGCGCGATCATCGACTGTGCGGAGTTCCATCCAATGGTGTTGGGCACCTGATTGACGTTTACCATCTGCCCGTTCTGGTTGATGTTAAACGGAAACGGGCTGTCAAGCCCCGAGCCACAAACATGGCAGCCACCGAACAGTGCGGCCGGAACAGCCCACGGGTTGCGCGGGTCTGTTTGGGTGTTAATCCCAGCGCCCTGGAAGTCGCCGGGGATGACGAAGGCCTCAATCTCGTTGTTGGCGGTCTTCAAGAAATCCGGCAGGATGTAGTTCAGCTTGATCATCCGCACGTTTGTGCGCACGTCTTCGAGCGACTCTGCGCCGTAAACTCCGTGCCATGACGCATTGACCGGGTTGGTGACTTCGGTTCCTGACAGCGCGTCGGCTTCCGTCCAGATGACCTGCTGCTTGCCGATACGTGCTGAGAAGTTGTCGGTAAAGTTCAACTGCGCATAATACTCGCGCAGATCGTCCTTGAAGTACTGCTGTTGCAGCGCGCTGCCTCCTTGCGCTGAGTACGGGATCACGTCCGTGTTCGGCCTCTGCCGGCCATCGTTCTTTAACGAACCGTATGAGTCGTACCAGGGCCGGTAGTACGCGAAGAAGTCCGCATCTTTGATTAGCAGCGTGTCGAAGCGGCCGAGGAACTTGTAGTTCTTGATCATGTGGTAATCGGGCCGCACGTCTGCAAGGTTGCGCTGCTCGACCAGATCCCAATGATTGAAATCGAAACTGCCGCCCGTCATCCCGAACGATTGCCCGGGCATCGCGTACCTCTGGGTGCCCGAATTAACATACCTCGTCGGCGTCGAGTCGATGCTCGAGCTGCCTTCGCCCCAGCGACCCGCATCGCGAGTTTCGAAAAACCCAAAGACTGAAAAATCACCCTGTGTGATCGTCGCCATTGCGACCGATGTCCATAGCGTCCCGACCGTTGCCACGGCGGCCACCAATAGACTCCGCCACCGCGTTCCGCCGAATCCCTGATTCCCGTTCTGCATAGTCACCCCCAAGCTGGAGCCCTCGTGGTTACGACTCCTCGCCCGATTGTCCACCAGGCAAGCGTCAGACACTCATTCCCCGTTCGCGCGCAAGAATCTACGAACGCGGCTTAGGTATCATTCCCCCCCATGCCTTGTCAAGAAGGGTGCATGCGCCGGTAATGCGTTGGCAACCGTCCGTTAAGCGCCGCGTGATATTGGCGATTCCCGATTCGGTCGTTTCAATTTGATACGGGGCGGAGCGCACAGCGAAACCGCTTTATTTTTATTTTCCTCTCCTGCCAGGGAGAGGACGAAGTGAGAGTCCGATTACCGCGCGCCCTGTTTCCTCTTCTCAATACTGGCCTCCCGTGCCCACGGGTGTCTTTTCTTAACGGTGGGTGCAGGGGTCACCCCTGCCCCGTGCCCACGGGCGCGCGCGATTCAGGGTTCTGCTGCCGGGGAAATATCAGCCGAGCAGAGTCTTGAGCCCGCTTCGTGGGCCCTTATACCGGGCGGCAGTTGCGATCCCCCCGGGCAAATGAATAAAGTTCCGTCTTGATTGGACGCAATTCGCACGCTTGATTCTGGATTGACCGTCAACTGCGATCATGAACAAAGAGTTACGTCGCACTTGAATTTGTCGTCTGATCAGTGTAGGTACGACGACCGAATGCGCGTCCGGGGCGATTTCCGGAACTTGGCGGGGCCTGCGTTGGCTCCGCGGGGAGAGGAGAACGAACTGACGGCCGCGCGGGTTTTCTAGGCTGATTGGGTCAGCAGACGGGACACCGATTCGACTCGGCGGGGGTTAGAAACAATGACGCATGGAAGGATGCAGGCGATGACTCAAGGCAGGGATGGGATCTCATTGGCGCACCCACGGGCGCTGAAGCTTATGGGGGTCGCTCGGCGGCTTTCGCTCGTGGCCGTGGTGTTCGCCGTCGCTGCGCTCGTCGCGGGGACAGCGGGCACCAGCTACGCGAAATCTAAGAAAAAGACTAACATCTCCATGGCCAACGTTCTGGAAGACACGGTCGTTGTGTCCAGTTATGGCGCTGTTTTCGACGGCAGCCTCGAGACATTCGCCGCCGGTTCGAGGCACAATGCCAGGCCTGAATTTTGGATCAGAGGCCCGGCCACGCTTTTGGGCGCCAGCACCGGTGCGGCTGGCGACTCAGTGAGCTCGGTGGACGATCACATCGCGGTGGCGATACCGATCGACTTTTTCGATATTACCGGCTGCGGTCCTTTTGGCGAGCCCGCGACCGCTCCCGCCTATGGCACCGGTTTGGTCGAGCTCTTCGGGCCACAGTCGACCGGCAACTCAGCGCCGGAAAATATAATTTGCTCACCGAATTTCGCGTTCGGTGCTCCCAACACTACCGGCGTCTTCTATCCCCAGGGCGTGGCGTTTGAAAGCCCCTACGATGGGGTCAATCCCGGGCACGATGTCGTGGCGGTTGCGAATCAGTTCCCCGTTGTAGGCGGCTCTCCTGACTGCCCTTGGAATCCCAACCCTACACTTACCTGCAATCAGGCCGCCTGCGCGCCTGCGCCCTCGAACATTGAACCTACCAAGCATCACCCCGGAGTGTGCGGGGCGGGGCCGATCGCGCCCGGCACGGGCTTGGGCACGATTACCATGTATGATAGATCGACGTTGGCTGCTTACCCCGCCTACAGCAGCGAGGTTGCACCCTTGGGCAACTGGACGGTGGACGCGATCAACCCGTTCAGCCTACACCCCTACACGCAGAACGCCACCATCGGCGGATGCTTCAGTCTCTTGGCGGGCCCGGCAGGCCTCACGTTTGACGAATCTGGCTACCTGTTCGTCGTGAACAACGCCGGCGCCGACGCCTTCGACCTCTCGTGTGCCCCTCGGTACGTAACCGTGTATGCTCCTGGCTCGTCCGGCGACGCATATCCGACTTCCCTAATGGGTTTGTTCGGTGCGACTGCGGGCACATTGCAACAACCGATAGCTGCTGCGGTCGACCAGGATGACGACGTGTACGTGACAGACTACGGCGATAACAGCATCAAAATCTTCTATCCGTTCACGAATTTCAATACCGCTACCTTCTTCTTCGAAGGCCAGCTGGAAGGCGTGATTCAAGGCAGACACACGAAACTCAATGTTCCGGAGGGCATCGCGATCGACGCGGCCGACAACGCGCTGTACGTCGTAAACGCCGGCAACAATTCGCTGCTGATGTTTACCGATTTTCCTACGACCGGCGGCGATATTCCCCCGACGCTGATCGTTTCAGGACCGCACGCAAAAATGAACTTGCCGGTCGGCGTTGCCCTGTCGGCGTTCACGCCCACGCCGGTACCTACCGGCTCGTCCACAGTTAGCGCCACCCGGGACTAACTCTTACCGAAACCACGAAACAGCGAACACCGAATCCGGAATGCCGGATTCGGTGTTCGTCTTTGTGCACTATGCCGGCGTCGGCCATGGCATCCTGACTTGGGCGAGGTAAATTCCCCCTTACCCTTCTAACAGGCCGTCAGGCCGCATCTTTGTTTTAACATTGGGTGCAGGGGTCACCCCTACCCGCGGCCTCTTCCATCGTGCAGTCGCGAAAGGATGCGCTGCGCAGATTTTCGCGTCTTCTCACTGCGGGTGCAGGGGCCGCAGCCCCTGCCGCCCACCGCGCAGGTGATTCTTCCTTCATGCCGCCGCCAACGGCGGGCGGCCTTAATACTGGGTGCAGGGGTCACCCCTGCCGGAACCCACGGTGGGTTCCGCATTCAATCTCCCGCTAGCGCAGATCCTCCGCCAGCGACGCCGCCAGCAGTCCGCCGATCGCGCCGCGTGCCGCCAGGCTCGGGTGATCCGCCTCCACCGCTGCCTCGCCCTTGCCGGCGAGTTCAAGCAACCGGGCCGCGTCCACGCCCTCCATGTTGAACCTGACAAATTGGACCGCGCTGATTTTTTCGCCTGACATCTGACGATCGTCGAATCTCGCCGCGATCCTTTGCGCTCCCGCCTTCAGCCACAAGTGGCGTTCCAGTCCGACCAGCCGGATCAAAGCGGCGTCGCGTTCCTGCGCCTCGGCGTATTCGATCAACAGCGTCGCGGCAATTTCGCCCGCGGCCGGAAGCAATTCGTTGTAAGTGTCGATTTCGTGCGCAATCGCTTCGCGCTCCGTCATTTTCTCGGCCCTGATCATTTCTTCGATCTGGTACCACGCAGTCTGCGCGTTTTCGAACAGCAGCGTCAGATGCGATCCGACATGGAGCCGGCGCCGTTCCTTCTCATGAATAAACAGGGGGCGCAGCCGCTCGCGCACCCGTTGGTAATCGGCCAGCGGAAGTATTTCGTCGAAAGCGATCGTCTTCAATCGTCATTCTCCTTGCGCCGAGAGCTTTGCGTAACCTGTTCGAGTCTTTTCTTAGCACCGCGTGCAGGGGCCGCAGCCCCTGGCCGTGGCGACGGCAGCGCAGCATTAAGTCGTTGCACGGTCCGCGCCCGCCATCGGGCAGGGCTGAGCCCTGCCGCGGGCTCTTCTATAGTGTAGTCGCGAAAAGATGCGCTGCGCAGATTTTCG